>DATAZS010000371.1:0-7132 GCA_036271915.1 Polyangia bacterium | reverse complement strand
GGCCCGAGCAGTGCCCGCTTCTTCGACGAGAAAGATCACGATCGAGGTTGGGCCAAGAAAGTTACCAAGCGGGCTAAATCTGTCGGAAGGCTCACGACCCTCGATGTCGTCACGACTGAGGCATCACTCGTGAGCTTTCTGACGGGGCTGGACAGAAGTGGCCTCCACGTCCAGTGCACGGACATCTCGGGTGTCTCCTATCGGTTCGAGTGGGCCTCCGGCTACGAGAACGGTCCACACATTCGGATCCAAGGCGTCCTCGTCGGCGGCCGGATCAACGGAGAAGCGGGGAGTAATCTTGGGTAAAGCAGAAGAGAAACGAGCGGCGATCATCGCGCAGCAGGCTGCGCGCGAGCTCGCGGCGCCTCCGATCGCGAAGGGACCGGCCGCTCGCAAGCGGCGCACGAACTGGGCGGCCACGGGCCCCGTGGGGCGTCCCGGTCGCGGACGTCCTCCCAAGGGCCCCGAAGAGCAATGAACCGCGGATATTCTGGAGGAAAGCGCAACCGCGAGGCGAGCCGCGACCTCAAAAAGAGGGAAAAAGAGGATCGCCTCAGGCGCAATCGAGAGCTGCGCGCGCGCGGCATCGATCCCGACATGCAGGATGCGCCCGTGGACGGGGCGGAGTCAGCGCCGCTCCCCGAGGTCAAGTTGGAGGACGTCGTCATCGGCGTCGCATCACGACCCCGACGTGGGGACTTCGGTCCCACGAAGTTGTTCGTGGGTGGGCTCAGCTCCGATACGACGACGGAGGATCTGCGCGCGAGCTTCGCGAAGTTCGGTGAGATCATCGACGTGATCGTGATCGCCGATCGCGCGACGAGCCAGTCACGCGGCTTCGGCTTCGTCACGTATTCGAGCTCGACCGTCGCCGAGACGGCGATCAAAGAGATGAACGGCGTCGAGCTGGACGGCCGGACCCTCAAGGTCAACCGCGCCGAGACCCGCCCCGGCGGACGTTAGAAGTCAGTCCGCGCGCCTCGTGTCCCGAGGCGCGCTCCTGTGGCCGACGAAGTCGAGCGCTGACGCGCGCTCCTTCGGTCAACGTCAGGTGTTCGTTCCTGTCCCTAGCCCTTGTCGACCACCGCGGTCGGTGTAGCCGGACGGCCCGTCACAGGGCGTCGGTGCCGGTCTCTCCCGTACGAATGCGGAGTGCGTCGACGACGTCGCTCACGAAGACGACGCCGTCGCCCGGTGATTCGGTGCGGGCCGCCACGACGATGGCGTTCACGATGTGGGCGGCGTCTTCGTCACGCACGACGATCATGAGCTGATACCGCGGCGCCGCCGACGATCGCACGCGCGGGCCGGGGCCGCCGGCCACGTTCGTCGTGAGGCCGAACCCATAGACCTCGACGAGGGTCATGCCCGTCACCCCGATGAGCCGCAATCGGTTCACGATCTCCTCGAGTCGAGAAGTCCTGACTGTCGCGTCGATTCTCTTCATCGCATCGCGCTTGCCGCGGCGGCCTCCGCTGGCGCCGACGTGGACCATTGTGTCGCGTTGCTGTTGCCGGCGGGTTTCGCGCGCGTGAGCGCGGCGTTAAATCGAGCGAGAGATCCCGCTCACGGGTCTCGAACCTCACAGCGTTTGACGACGTTCGGCAACGGATCGCCGAATGTCGTGGCATTGCACGGCGTGCTGCTGGTCGCCGTGCGCGTGAGCCACTGTCCGTTGGCGCCGAAGCGCACCAGCTTCGTGCCCGCGAAGGTGCACGTCTGCCCCTCGGTGGCGCACGTCGTGTAGAGCTCGGTCGAGGTCTGACAGGACTTCGGCACGTTGGGCAGCGGATCCGTGAACGTCGCCGTGTCGCACGGCGTTCCGCCCGTCACGACCTTGTATTCGTAGTGGCCGCGCTTGCCGAAGCGCACGCGTCGCGTGTCCGTGAACGTGCAGGTCTCATTTTCGTCCGCGCAGAACTGCCAGGCTTCGGGGGCGGGGCCGCAGCTCTTGCCATCCGTGAAGCTGAAGGTCGCGACCCCGGGCTCGACGCCGTCGAAGTAGACGTAGCTCGCGTCCTCCGTCGCGCCGTGCACGCCCGCGACGGCCGTGAAGATCTTCCCGTCCCACGCGGGCGCGCCATTGATCAGAACGACGTGGGGCGCGCCGAGCTTCGGGACGCCGATCGTACCCCTCGAGCCGGCGAGCGCGGACGAATCCACGCGCATCGAGAACGTCTGACAGGACGGGTCGACGTCGTAGTCGACGATGACGCTCTTGCCCGCCGTCATCATGAGGCTGCCTTCGACGTGGGTCAGATCTCCGGGGTGCGGGATGACGTGATAGGTCTGCCCCGCGGCCGTGTCGGGCTGCGCGCCGAGGACGTAAAAGCTGAGCGCCGCGGTGGGGCCGCTGCCCCACCCATGCGACGAGCTCGTGAACGAACCCTGGTAGGCGAGGTTGCCTCCCGAGTCGAAGCCCTCCCAAAACGTGCTCTGCGGACCGGACTCGTCGCTCAGCATGAAGCCCCACATGGCGCGGATCATGTCGAGCGCGCGCGTGTCGTAGCCCGCCTCGAAGTGGCTCATGAGCTCCATGGAGCCCGCGAAGGTGCTGATGCGCGGCGTGCCGGTGCCGAACGTGAACTCGGGACCGCGCGACCCGATGCGGTTCCAGTTTTCGTTCAGCACGTAGCTGATGCTCTTCGCCTTCGTGGGATCGTCGACGACCTTGAACCACACGGCGAGCGCGTTCCCGTCTTGCGGGTACAGCGTGCTCGCCGGGTTGTCCTTGTAGGCGCCCGCGCCAGAGTCCCAGAGCAGTGAGTTGATCTTCGCCTTGAGCGTCGCGGCCGACGCGCCGTAGCTCGTCGCGAGCGCGGCGTCGCCTTCGGTCTGTGCGAGCGTGACCGCGCGACTCAAGACGCCGTACAGGATGGCGTTCGCCTGGATGTTCTCGCCGCCCGGGTTGTCGCGCGCCCAGTCGTTGGTCTGCGTGTCGTCGAAGAGGCCGCTGGCGTCGATCTCGCCGAGCGAGAACGCGACGCCGGCCTTGAACTTCGTCCAGACCGCGTCGAGGAAGGACTTGTCGCCCGCGTACATGTACTGGAGCTCGGTCCCGTAGAGCGTCCACATGTGGTACGTGTCCGACCCACCGAAGTTCATGGGCGGCCCCGCGTATGGCAGCTGCCCCGACGCGCCCTGGTGGTTGTACAGCGTGAGCAGCGAGTTCTTTGCCGACACCAGATCGAACAGCGCCGCGTAGCCCGTGGGCAGCGAGATCGCCATGTCGCCGGGCCACACCGTGCGATCGCGCTTTGGCGCCGTCGACGAGCACGACGTCGCCGACCTCGCCGATCGTGAGGCTGTTGTCCCAGTTGTCGCCGACGGGCGGCCACGCGCGCCCTTCGTGAACGCGCGCGATGTTCGTTTGAAACGTGTACGCGCCCGCGTACCACGCGCGGTTGAGCGTGTCGTCGTTGCTGTAGAAGTAGTTCGGATACTGATTCGGGATCGCGCGATCGGGATCAGGCGAGTACTCGAGCGACACGCCGGACAGGTGGACCCAGCCGTCCGAGCTCAAGACGACGGTCAGATAGCGGAAGCCGCCGCGCAGCAGCCTGCGCGGAACGGTGTACATCGAAGCGCCGGTCACGGGCACGGCGACGGCGCCGTCTGGTGTCCCCGTGCCGTTCGATTGATCGCTGGCCGGGCCCGCGTACGTCGAAGTCTCGCTGAACGCGACGCCCACGCTCTGGTTCGCGTCGGACGCGGCGGCGAAGGTGAGCGTCACCACGCCGCCGACCTCTTTGCCGAAGTCGAGCACGACGTACGCGCCCTTGCCGACGATCGCCGTCGCGTTCCCCGTGAGCACGTTGTTCGGATTCACGATCGAGCCGTTCATCGCGTGGACGGCGACCGGCGCGAGCGTGCGGCTGGCTGGCGCGTAGTTGTATTTTGCGGAGACGCTCTGGGGCGATTGCGTCGCGCCCGCGGCGCCGCCCGTCTCGTTGCCCGCCTCTCGGGCGTCGGGCGCGCCGGCAGCGTCGGTTGGGCGATCGCCACCCGTGTCGGTGCCAGCGCCGCCTCCATCGGACGCGTCGCCGGCTCGTCCCGCGACGCTCGCCCCCGTCGCCGTATCAGCTCGCGCGTCGACGGTCGACTGTCCAGATGAACGGCAATTCGCCGCGAGGACGGTCAGAGCGGCCAGCGCGATCGCGCCAAGGGATCTCATTCGTCATCTATTGCCGGCCCGCGGCCGTTTCATCGACGATTGTGCCTAAGGCGCGATGTGGTAGAGCACCGAGAGCTCGACGCGCGCATCTTGGCTTCTGGTGGCCGGGGTCGCCGCGCCTCTCACGTCGATGCTGAGCCGCTTCGGATCGATCCCGCGGCTCACGAGCGCCCAGTACACGGCGTTCGCGCGCGCGAGCGAAAGCGCGGTGTAGCCGTCCGACGGACTTTGTTCCCCGGGGAACGCCGCGATCTGGATCGGATAGGTCGGGTACTTCGCGAGCAGGTCTTTGACGGGATCGAGCACCTTCGCCTCGTCGGGCGTCAAGACCGAGCGCTTCGGCACGAAGAGGCCTTCGAGCACGAGCACGAGTCGCTGCAGGTCGCCGTCGCGCTCGAGCCGCGTCCTCAGCGTGGAGATCGCCGTCGCATCCCCCTCGAGGGCGCGGTCGCGGGCTCGGCTCGTGAGCGCCGTCGAGGCAGCCTCGTAGCTCGGCCGCGCGATCTCGAGGGCCTGCTCGGCCTCCATCTTGGCCAACGCAGAGCCCGTGAGGACGGCGTCCCAGTGCCCGGCGTCGAAGTCCTTGTGCGCCTGCTGCAGCATGCTGGCCGCCGCGGTGTCCTTGGCCTTGGCGTACGTCGCGGCGTCCACGGTCTCGGCCGCGCGCAGCGCGAGCTCAGCGTGGCGAAGGCCGTCGAGCGCGTCGGCGCGCTGCCGCTCGGCGGCGAGCTGACTCGACAGCGCTTGCCGCTCGCGAGTCGCCGTCGTCGTCGCCGCTTGGAAGCGCTCGAGAAGCGCGACCTGTTCGTGGACGACGGCGAGCCGATCGGTCAGGTCGGCGTACTCGTCGTTCGCGATGGCCTGCTCGGCGCCCAACTGGGCGGCTCGATCGGCCGCGCGTTGCCGCTGGATCATCGCGAGCGCCGTCTTCATCTTGATCTGGCCCATGAGCGCGTCGCGTCGCGTGGCGGCCCTGTCGTGGTGATCCCAGTCGATCTCCGAGCGGAGCAAGAGCGCGTCCGCTGCCGCCAAGAGGTCGAACGCCTGACGATCGGTGTCGGAGAGGGTGGGATCAGTTCTCATGTGCTCGAGGGCGAGCAGCTCCTTCGGCCTGGGGCCGCTCGCGCAGGCGAAGCCGGCGCACGCGAGGAGCGCGGCGAGACACGCGGCCGTTCGAGCGTTGCGCAAGCTAGACGCGAGCCTCGTGTCGGGGCGCCATGCAGGACGCATTCAGCAAGGCCCGCGCCAGCGACCGCGCCTCGAGGTCGCGGGGGTCGCTGGGGAATGAGAATTGCGTCTCCCGCGGCTCGACATCGAACCCGGCGGACCGCGAAGCGTGCCGAGAGAAACGAACAGCCAAGCGCGCCGCGCTGCCCAGGCCGAACCAACCATACCGGGTCCTACTACGGCCAGGAGCTCGCCGTCAAAAGACTCAACACCCGCGGAGCAACGTGGACAAAAACTTACCGAGCGCCGAGATCGTGACCGCGCCGGATCCTCGTTGGATCCCGTACTACGCGCGCGCCTCGCGGCGACGACGAGCGCGCGGCTGGCATCGGCTGCGCGACGATCGACCGCGGAGACGCCGGTGGGGCCTGCAAAGAAGAGTGTTGTTGATGGTCTGCCTTTTGGGCGTGACCGCGGTCGTGGTGGCGCTGCTCGTCGGCTGAGCCGCGCGGTACTCCGGATCGGTGAAGCGGCATGTTCCTTGCCTTGGTCGAGAGCATGCGCGTGCTGGAAGCGCGGTTTCATCCCCGACAGAAGGTGGCTCCCGAGTTCGTCATCGTGGGGCACGTCGTGTGGGAGGAGGGCATCCTCGGTGATCGCCCCACCGTTCAACCGTCGGCTTCCCTCATGCGCGAGGGTTCGCCGGCGACGATGCTCGTAAAGCTTCAGTATCTCGTCGCCGTCACGGTGCCCGAGACCTTCGAGCGGCTGCAGACGTTGAACAGCCGGTTTTGGTCGTTCGTCGAGATCCCCCCATCCGCGAAAGGAGCAGATTGAATGTCCTGTCTGACAACGAGGTCAATCATGGTTGGTCTGATTGCATCGGCCGCGGCCGCGCTCGGCGGCGCTTGTTCGCACGCGGACAAGACGACCAAGGTCGACGCGACCCCGCTCGCGCGGGTCGAAGCGCCACCTCGCGGACCACGGCCCGCGCCCGCTCCACCCGTCGCGAACGTCGCGCGGGCGTCCGGTGACGACGCGATCTTCTTCGACTTCGACTCGGCGCTGCTGAGCGCGGAGGCGCGGCCCGTCCTGCAGAAGGTCGCGACGGAGGTTCGCCACAAGGACAAGGAGGATCTTCGCGTCGAGGGCAACTGCGACGAGCTCGGCACCGTCGAATACAACCTCGCCCTCGGCGACCACCGTGCGCGCGCCGCCAAGGACTATCTGGTCCATCTCGGCGTGCCGTCGCGCCAGATTCAAGTCGTGAGTTACGGCTCCCAGCGCCAGAAGTTCTCGGGGCACGACGACGCCGCGCGCGCGAAGAACCGCCGGGACGACTTCGTCTTGCGGACCGGCAGCTAACACCGAATGAATCACGCCTGGCGCCGGTTCGACCGCACGTGGGCGATGGCGTGGCCGCGGGAGGTCGAGCGCGTCCATAATCGGACGATGCAGGCCTCCCCCTCGACGGCTTTGTCCGTGCGGTTGGCGCTCGCGTCCGCGGGGACGGCGCTCGCCGTCGGAATCGTCTGCGCCGTGGGGCTGTACTCGCTCGATCACGCGGCGGCGGTGGGCACCGCGTCCGTCACGAGGCAGCTCGCGCTCATCGACGACACCGCCGCGATGAGCGCGTTTCAATATCAAAAGGGCATCGTCGCCGAGTATCTGCTCACGGGGAATCGAGCTCGCCTCGCCGAGCTCGAGAGCGCGCGGCCGGCCTTCGAGGAGTGGCTGGGCAAGGCCCACGCCGCCGTCGGTGGCGCGGCCTCGTCGCGCGTGCTCGACGAC
>DATAZS010000370.1:0-7084 GCA_036271915.1 Polyangia bacterium | reverse complement strand
ATCGCAGCAGCAGCGCCGGCGTGTTGATCGCGCCCGCCGCGAGCACGATCCCGCGGCGCGCGTGCACGACGAAGCGGCCGCGCGGACGATCGGTGCCGCGATCGAGCACGTCGACGACGACGGCGCGCGCGCGGCCGCGATCGGTCTCGACGAGGCGCGCGCGGCAGTCGGTGTAGACGTCGGCGCCCGCGGCGATGGCGTCGGGCACGTAGGTCACGAGGGCCGATTGCTTGGCGTCGAGCGGGCAGCCCATGCCGCAATAGCCGAGGCGCGCGCACCCCTTGACGCTGCGGCGGATGAGCTCGGGGTTCCAGCCGAGGCGCGCGGCGCCGTTCCACAGCTTGCGGTTGTTGTGGTTGACGTCGTCCTCGTTGCCCTTGCCGATCGAGAGCCGGTGCTCGACGGCATCGAAGTGCGGCGCGAGCGTCGCGGCGTCGAGGCCGCGCACGCCGTGGCGCTCGGCCCACAGGCGCAGCGTCGCCTCGGGCGTGCGGAACGATGACGTCCAGTTCACCGTCGTGCCGCCGCCCACGGCGCGGCCCTGCAGGATCATGATCGCGAGATCGTCGGTCGCGCGGTTGCCGTGCTCTTGATAGAGCGCGGGGTAGGCCCACGCCTCCTGCATGTTGAAGTCGCGCTTCGTGTGGTGCGCGCCCTCTTCGAGGATCGCGACGCGCGCGCCGGCCGCGGCCAGCGTCGCGGCGGCGATGCTGCCGCCCGCGCCGCTGCCGACGACGCAGAAGTCGACCTCGAGCGCCGACATCGTCGGCAACGCCGCGCCCGCGATGATGCGGCCCGGGCCTTGGGCGCGCGCCGCGGTTTCGTCGTCACTCATGGGGGACCTCGGGCGGCCCGGGATAGCCGACGAGCGCGTAGACCTCGGGCGACGCGTAGTAGGTCGCGTGCGAGAGGCGCTTGAGCGCCTGGTAGCCGCTGCGCAGGAGCGCGATGCGCGAGTGACGCCACGACTCGAGGCGCGCGTCTTGCGCCGCGGGCGACAAGCGCGTGAACGGCGTCGGCGAGCGCGTGAAGACCATGCCGAAGAGCGCGCTCTCGAAGAGGCGCAGCAGCTGGCGAAACTCGGCGCCGACCTCGGGCAGCGTCGTCGCCATGAGCGCGTCGCACTTGCCCGCGCAGTCGAGGGCGTCGGTCGTGGGCCAGGCGGCGCCCGCGGCGTCGCCCGGCGCGAAGCGCGCCGCGACGGCCGCGAAGATCGCGTGCTCGTCTTCGGTCAGGAGGATGAGCGCGCGCTTCGGTTTGCCGCGCACGAGCGTCGAACGCATCGCGAGCGGCAGGGCGCCCCCGACGGCGAGCAGCGCGCCGCCGAGCAGGCCGCGCGTGAGGAGCCGCCGGCGAGAGGGAGAAGACGGATCACCCGCGTCGTGCACGGGCGGAGACTAGCAGCTTCGTGCACGCGTGCCGCGGACGGGATTCGATGCGACGGCGGATGAGCCGCCGTCGTGTTCGAACCCAGTCAAACGTCCAACGTCGCTCGGAAGTCAGATCGGGATCAGTGGCAGCGCTGAACCTTGGCCGTCGGGGTTCCGGCCGATGTGCCACCACCCGCCGCCGTGCAGGTCGAGCACGTGTAGGTCGTGCCTGTCGCGCCGCAGGCGATCGCGGACAAGAACCCCGTCTTGTCGTTTGTCGCGCACCCGCAGCACGAGCGGAGGATGGGCGAGACGAGGCGCGACGAGATCTCGCCCTCGGTCTCGATCGGCGCGGGAAGCGTCATCGTGATCGCCGGGAGCGTGGTCGCCTTCGAGGTCGTCGCCGCCGTCGTCTCGATCGGCTGGATCGGACCGATCGGGATGCGATAGTCGCCCTCCTGCGGGCACTGGAACGATCCGGAGTTGTTGGCTGCCGCGCACGTCGTCGTCGTCGTGCTGCAGCTGCCCACGGCGCCGCAGTATTTGCACGAGCTGCCCGGATACTCGGGCGTCTCCTTCTCGGCGGCGTTCCCGTCGCAGTTGTAGTCGAACGTGTGCTTTCCGGCGCTCGCCGTTGCGAAGAATGCCGTTTGGCCCGGGTGCGCGTTGGCGTCGCCGTCGTCGCAGTCGGTGTTGTCGGCCACGAAGCCGGTCGGCGGCGATCCCGTGCAGCCGGCCTTCGCGGTGAAGGCGAGAAGCGATCCGGTCGCGTTGCCGTATCCGTCGCCGTCGGCGTCTTGATAGAAGACCTGGCACGCGACGCCGGCCGCGCATGTCACGCCTGGGCAGACGCACTTGCCGGCGGGGGCGCCGCCACCTGGATTGCACGACAGCCCCGGTTGATTGCAGGCATCGTTGCAGCACACGCTCGAAGAGCAGTGCCCGTTCGAGCATTCGTCGTCGGTCGTGCAGACGATCCCATCGGCGTTCTTGGGAACGCATTGGTGGTTGTCGCAGTACTTTCCTGTCTGGCAGTCACTGTGCGCCGCGCATTGCGTGAGGCAGGCCGAGGTCGGCGAGGCGCCGCTGGCCGTCGTGTCGCTGCAAATGTAGTTGGGGCACGAGCCGAGTTGCGGCGTGCAGCCACCGTTGCTGTCGCAGACGAACGTGCCGAGGTCCTGTCGTGAGTTGCAGAAGGACTTGCCACAGGTCGTCTTCGCGTCGGGGAACTTGCACGCACGTGCGCCGCCGCAGGTGCCCGCGCACGTGGATGGCGTCGTCATGAAGCCGCCATCCGGCGTGTTGATGACGACGGCGTCGCTGTTGTCAGCGGCGTCGGAGGCGGACGCATCGGCGCCGGCTTCGGACGCGCCAGCTTCGGACGCGCCGGCTTCGGACGCGCCGCCTTCGGACGCGCCGGCCTCGCTCGTCGTGGAGCCGCCGTCGGGGGGGGGCGTCGTTTGGTTCGACTCGCCAAGGCACTCCATCTCGGGGTCGGTGTTGACGGCGTAGGGCGTGCAAGTGCCCTTCGTCGACGGAGACTCGTTGCACGAGACGCAGACGTCGTTGCACTTCTCGTTGCAGCAGACGCCGTCGGTGCAGAACGCGCTGTTGCACTCGTCGCCCGTGACGCAGGCGATGCCGTTCGTCTTCTTGCCCGTGACGCCGCCGTCGCCGCCGTCGGCCGTGCCGCCGTCGCCGGGGAGGACGCCGCCGTCGCCGATGCCTTCGAGCACGATCGTCGCCGCGACAGCGGTCGCCTTGAGGACCACCTTGCCGCTCGCGCCCGAGGCGACGAGCGTCGCGCCCGCGAGCGCGTCGACGCCGAGCTCCAGCGTGTCCGTGTTGGCGACGGTGGCTGCCGGTACGTACTGGAAGGTGACCTTACCGTCATGCACCTGTTTGACGACGTCGAGCGTGTACTTGAACGGCGCCAGTGTCGGCTGCGTATCATCGACGACGGTGAGCGATACCGCCGTGATCGCCGCGCGTTGGGCGGACGACAACTGCGTGCCGTCGATCGTGACGTTGACGCCGTAGCCGGTGGGCGCCGAGCCCGTCTTGCTACAGGCGGCGAGGGCCGCGACGCCGGCGAGCAGGACGAGCGAAAGACGAGGCAGACGATTTTGACGAAGCGACATCAGCGCACTCTCCCCATGACCGTTGGAGCATTGTTCCAGGACGTCGTTGAACTGGACGAGGCGGCGACGATGACGACGGCGCCCACGACGACCACGCCGATCGCCGTCCAGAACCACCACTTCTCGTAGACGGGCGTGTCAGCGCTCGCGGGCGGCGTCGCCGTCGTCGATGTGGATGTGGCGACGGTGGCCGAAGGCGGCGGCGCCGCGGGGACGGGCGTCGCCGTGGGCGCGGGCTGGCCGATCGGCTGCACCGGCTGCGGCGCGACGGGCGGCGGTGTCGCGGCGGCGGCGCCGCCTCCGACCTCGACGGGCGCCGGCTGGTTCGGCGGGCTCTGCGTCGTCGCGATGGCCGCCGACAGCTTGTCGATGCGGTCCTTCGACTCGACGGCGTACTTCGACGTCGGGTACAGCTTGACGATGTTCTTGTACAGCAGCAGCGCCTTCTGGTTGTCGTTCGCGAGGCGGTGCGACTGCGCGGCGTTGTACAGCAGCGCCGGATCCTGCTTCGCCTTGTAGGCCTCTTCGTATTCGACGGCCGCGTCATGGTACTCGCCGACGGCGTAGTGGGCCGTGGCCTTCTGGTAGTGCGCCTTGGCGTCGCTCGCGTCGTCGGCGATCGCGCGTCTGGCGACGAGCGTTGACGAAGCGAGTGCCGTGATGAGTACGAGTGTCCCGAGGCGCATCTTCATAGGTCCCTCCGCAGGGGCGTGGAAACGGTGCCGGAGCAGCTTATACGAAGGCCGTCCGTGCCGGAAGTCTTCAGGCGGCGCGGCGCTTCGCGTTGGCCGCTTTGGCGTCGCTCCTTAGGGTCGCGCGCAGCTGGCCGCCGCGAAACACCCACATCGTGCCCGGCTCTCCCTGCTGCCAGACCTCGTCGCGCGTCAGCGGGGAGGTCGCGACGACGGCGACGCGATCGCGCGGCGTCGTGAACGACGAGAAGTCGATCTGCAGCTCGGCGTCGCTGAGCGTCGCGCGGCCGAACGGCGCCTGCCGCACGATGTAGCAGAGCTTCGTGCCGCAGCGGGCGTAGAGGTGCCGGCCCTCGGTGAGCAGGAAGTTGAAGGTACCCTCGGCGCCCAGCACATCGCCGAGCGCGGCGATCGTCGACCAGAGGCGCCGCGTCTGCCGCGGATATCCGTCGGGGAACGCCGCGCGCAGCTGCTCGAGCATCCAGCAGAACGCGTGCTCGCTGTCGGTCTCGCCCACGGGCAGCTCGGACGTCAGCGCGTGCCGGCGCACGCGCGGCAGCGTGCCGTTGTGCGCGAAGACCCAGTGCCGGCCCCACAGCGTGCGCTTGAACGGGTGCGTGTTCTCGAGCGAGGCGCGGCCGCGCGTCTTCTTGCGCACGTGCGCGACGGCGAGCAGCGTCTTGATGGGGTTGTCGCGGATGAACGCCGCCATGGGGCTGTCGCACGCGGGCGTGGGCTCGAGGAAGCTGCGCGCGTATTTGCCGTCGTAGAGCGCGAGCCCCCACCCGTCGGCGTGCGGCCCCGTCTTGCCCCCGCGCAGCGCGAAGCCCGTGAACGAGAACGTGATGTCGGTGGGGACGTTGCACTCCATCCCCAGCAGCTCGCACATGTGCGGGCAGCATATCGCGCGACACGATTTCCCCAAACTCAATGCAGCGTCTAAAGTGATGCGCGTGGGAATCGAAGGCAGGCGCGGCAAGGGGGCCGCCCCCGCGCCGCGCGCGGCTCGCGCCGCCGCCGACCCCTGGTGGACGACCCCGCGTGGCGCCGCGTTCGTCGTCGCTGTCTTCGTCATGGCGGCGTTCGCGCGCTCGCTCGGCAACGCCTTCACCTACGACGAGCCGCTCGTCATCGTGCAGGCGCAGGCCTTCCTCAAGTCGTCGGACTTCTCGGCCCTCGTGACGAAGGACTACTTCGCGGGCAGCCTCGAGGGCACGTGGCGGCCCTTCTGCACGCTCACGTACATGTTCGACGCGTTCCTCGCGTTCGCGCCCGCGACGTTCAAGGCCGACAGCGTGCTGTGGCACATCGGCTGCGCGTGGCTCGTCATGGCGCTCGCGCGCCGATTGCTGCCCGCGCAACATCGGCGCTTCGCGATCGTGGCGGGCCTCGTGTTCGCGCTGCACCCCGTGACGACGGAGACCGTCGACAACGCGTCCTTTCGCGAGGACTCGCTCGTGACCTTCTGGACGCTCGCGACGCTCGTGCTCGCGTTCGACGGGCGGCGCACGCTCGCGGTCGTGGCGTTCGCGCTCGGCCTGCTGTCGAAGGAGTCGGCCGTCGTCGCGCCCGTGCTGCTCGCCATCGTGCGGCTCACGCGGCCCGTCGCCGAGCGGCCCGGCCACCCCGATCGCCGCGGGTTGCCGCGCGAGCTCGTGCCCTACGGCGTCGTGCTCGCGATCTACCTCGCGATCCGGTTCGGTCCGCTCAAGACGGCGGGCCAGTATGCGACGTACCCCGGCGGCTCGTTCGCGGCGACGATGACGGGCATGCCCCTCGTGTGGGCGCACGATCTGCGCCTCCTCGTGTGGCCGTGGCCGCTGTGCGCCGATTACACGGGCTACTTTCCGTTCGGTTACGTGCCGACGGGGGAGCTCATCGCCTCGGCGCTCGTCGTGCTCGCGTTCGTCGCGCTCCTCGTCGTCGCGGCCCGGCGCGGGCAGACGCTCGTCGCGATCGGGCTCGGCTGGTTCGCGCTCGCGCTCGGGCCCGTGTCGAACTTCATCCCCGTGCCCATCCCGGCGGCCGAGCGCTTCCTCATGCTGCCGCTCGTCGGCATCGGGCTCGCGGCGGCCGCGAGCGCGGGCTCGCTGTCGGAGCGGCTGCCGGACGGCGTGTGGCGCGGCGCGCGCGCCGCCTTCATCGCCGTGCTCGCCGTGTTCGTCGCGATCATCAACGTGCGCCACGCGGCCTGGAGCGACGACGCCGCGCTGTGGGCCGACACGGTCGCCGTCAACCCGCGCTCGTGCGGCGCGCAGAGCGCCGTGGGCGGGACCTTGCTCCGCCGCGGTCTCGACGAGGAAGCGGGCGCGGGATCGGTCGACGTCCTGCGCGCCGCCGCCGAGCACCAGCGGCTCGCGCTGCGCCAGTGCTCGGACGCGAGCGATCCCTCGCGCGCCGCGAAGTTCTACACGCGGCTCGGCGCGGCCGAGGCGCTGCTGAGCCACCTGCCGCCCGCGCGCGCCGCGCTCGAGCACGCGCTCGAGCTCACGCCGCGCGATCCGCTCACCGTCGCGTGGTTGGGCTACGTGCACCTGCTGTCGGGCGACACGGCGGGCGCCGCCGTGCTGCTCAAGCACGCCATCATCGACCTCGGCCCGCCCGACAACGATGTCGCCGAGGTCGCGCGGCGCTACGTCGACAAGCTCTGACGGCGGGCGCTGGACGCGGGCGGCGCGTAGTTGCACAGTAGGCCGCTTCGTCCCCCCATTTTATTTTTACGAGCCGAGGAGACCGCGATGCGCGCAGCAAACGCCCCCGAGAGCCTGATCGAGATCCTGCTTCGAACGACGGCTCGCTATGCGCTCGTCGCGTCGGTCGGCGCGTCGCTCGCCGTCGTCGGGTTGGGCGGCGTCGCGCTCGCCAAGAAGAAGGCGCCGGC
>DATAZS010000369.1:0-5832 GCA_036271915.1 Polyangia bacterium | reverse complement strand
GTGAACACGGCGAAGAAGACCGTGAGGACAGACAGCAACCAGAAGATGACCTGCTCGCCCACGGAGGCCGTCACGATGGTCGACGCGTCCATCAGGCCGCCTGCGTCTTGGGCGAGAGCTTCAGCTTCGCCTCGAAGTCCGCGCGGAACTTCGTGAGGAAGCCCAGCAGCGGCCAGGCCGTCGCCTCACCCAGCGCGCAGATCGTGTTGCCCGCGATGCCGTTGGCGATGTTCGCCATGAGATCGATGTCGCCGGCCTCGCCCTCGCCCTGCGCGACGCGCTTGCACACGCGCGCGAGCCAGCCCGAGCCCTCGCGGCACGGCGTGCACTGGCCGCACGACTCGTGCGCGTAGAACTGCATGATGCGCGCGCAGAGCGCGACGACGTCCGTGCTGTCGTCGAACACGACGATGCCGCCCGAGCCGGCCATGGTCTTGAGGCGACGTCCGCCGCCCATATCGAAGGGAACGCCCGGCTTGACCTCAACGTCCTTGATGCGCGCGTCGGAGCCGAGCGCGTCGAACTCGATCGGCACCTCGAGCTCGCTCGCGTCGAGCGGGGGCATCGAGCTGCCGCCCGGGATGAGGCCCTTGAGCTGACGGCCGTTCGGGATGCCGCCGCACACGTCGTAGATGAGATTCTTGAACGGGATGCCCATGGGCAGCTCGTACACGCCTGGCTTGTTGACGTGGCCCGAGACGCAGACGATGCGCGTGCCGCCCGACTTCCCCATGCCGAGGTTGGCGAACCACTCGCCGCCCTTCGTGAGGATCTCGGGGATGTTCATGAGCGTCTCGACGTTGTTGACGACGGTCGGAGCGGCAAAAAGCCCCTTGATCGCGGGGAACGGCGGCTTGAGGCGCGGCCAGCCGCGCTTGCCCTCGAGCGAGTTCAGCAGGCCCGTCTCCTCGCCGCAGATGTACGCGCCCGCGCCGCGGTGGAGCGTGATGTTGAGGCGGAATGTCCCGGCGGAGGTGACGTGATCCTTGCCCAGCAGCCCGGCCGCGTAGGCCTCCTCGATGGCGTACTCGACGATCTCCGCCTCACGGATCATCTCGCCGCGAATGTAGATGTACGCGTGCTTGCAGCCGAGCGCGTATGACGCGATCATCATGCCCTCGATCAGCAGGTGCGGATCGAACGCGAGCAGCTCGCGGTCCTTGCAGGTGCCGGGCTCGGACTCGTCGGCGTTGACGACGAGGTAGACCTGCTTGGCGTCCTTGGGGATGAACGACCACTTGAGGCCCGTCGGGAAGCCCGCGCCGCCGCGGCCGCGCAGGTTCGACTTCTTGACCTCGTCGACGATGGCCACGGGCGCGAGCGTGAGCGCCTTGCGGAAGGCCTGGCCGCCGCCGCGCTGCTGGTAGACAGACAGCTTGTGGCTGTCGGGCACGCCGAAGTTCTTCGTGACGATTTTGACGTCTTTGGCCTGTTCCCAGCCCATGTGGTTAGACCTTGCTCCCCGGCGTGGGACCCACGCCGAACAACGTGCGCGTCGGGCCGGTCGGCGTGCGACCGCCCGCCGGAGTCGGCCCGGAACCGCCACCACCGGGTGGGGTTCGCTCTTGCCACTTCTTGCGCAGGTCGTCGATGATCGTGTCGAGCTTCTTCTCGGTGAGGTCGAGGAAGTACTGGTTGCCGCAGATCATCATGGGGGCGTTCGCGCAGGCCGCGAGGCACTCCTCCTCGACGATCGAGAAGGCGCCGTCGGGCGTCGTCTCGCCCGCCTTGATGCCCAGCTTCTTCTCGAGGAAGTGCAGCATGTCGTACGCGCCGCGCAGCATGCACGACACGTTCGTGCACACCATGAGCTCGTTCCGGCCGTGCTTCTCACGATGAAACATCGTGTAGAAGGTGATGACGCCGAAGACGTGCGCGGGCGCGAGCTCCAGCGTCTGCGCCACGAGCTCGAGGACGGGATCCGGCAGGTGGCCGAACTCGTCCTGGGCGATGTGCAGCACCGGCAGCAGCGCCGCTTGCTTGTTGGGATACTTCGCGAGCGCCTTCTCGACGCGCGCTTTCGACTGCGCTGAAAACTCGAGTGGCATTGGCAAGTTCGCTCGGCTGATAAGCCGCCGGAAAACTAGGAGAAACGGAACTCCGTGTCAACCACGGATCCGGCGATCTACACGCGGCGGGGTGCGCGACCCATGGGCTCTCCCTGAAAGCGACCCATGGGCGGCTTCGGGTTTCCGGCGACTTCACAGTCTTGAAGCGGCTTGCGGAGCTGAGCGCGTGATAGTCTCGCGCGCGTGAGTGGTGAGGGGCAGGCCGGGGGAGCGGCGCGGGACGCGTGCGTGTCGCGGATGGTGCCGGTCGTCGCGCACGTGACGACCGTCGGGATCGCGGCCCACGCGCTGTTCATCCCCCTCTTCTATTGGCTGGGGCTGCCGCTCATGGCGGTGTTCAACGTCTTCAGCGTCGCGGCGTGGATCGGGGCGCGCGCCGCGAACCAGCGCCGGCTCGACGGCCTCGCGACGCTGCTCATGTTCGTCGAGGTCGTGGGCCACGCCGTGCTGGCGTGCCGTCTGCTCGGGTGGCAGAGCGGGTTCCACTACTACCTCATCCCCGTCGTGCCGTTCCTCATGTTCCACGATCGGCTGCCCACGCGCGCCGTCGTGGCCGGGTCCGCCGTCGTGACGGCGACGTACCTGCTGCTGCGCGCGGCGACCATCGACGTCGTGCCGGCGTCGATCTCACCCGCCGTGCTGCACGCGCTCGAGTACGGCAACATCGCGATCCCGCTCGGCGCGCTCGGCGTCATCAGCATCTACTTCCGGCTCGCGTCGATGGAGGCCGAGCGGTCCATGGAGGCGCTCGCCATGACGGACGCGCTCACGCGGCTGCCCAACCGGCGCCGCATGCGCGAGCTGCTCGAATCCGAGCGCGTGCGCTGCGCGCGCGGCGGCCGCTCGTTCGGCGTCTTGCTCGCCGACATCGACGCGTTCAAGCAGATCAACGATACGCGCGGACACGACACGGGCGACCGCGTGCTCGTCGAGCTCTCGGCCGTGCTGCGCGGCGTGCTGCGCGGTCAGGACGCCGTCGCGCGCTGGGGCGGCGAAGAGTTCCTGTTTCTGTTGCCCGACACCGACCTGCACGGCGCGGGCGTCGTCGCCGAGAAGCTGCGCGTCGCCGTCGACTGCGCGAACATCACGTTCGAGCATCGCCGCGTGCCTGTCGCCATGACCTTCGGCGTCGCCATGTGGGCGCACGCGCACGGCGCCACGGTCGACGACGCCATCCAGCGCGCCGACCGCGCGCTCTACAGGGGCAAGCACGCGGGAAAGAACCAGGTCGTCCTCGAGTCGAGCGACGTGCTCCCCATGAGCGCCGTCTCCTAGCACCTCACTCGACGCGCAGGTTGTCGACGACGAGCACCGTGGGCGACGGCGGCTCGGTGCACAGGTCGATCTGGCCCACGATTTCGAACGCGATCTGCCCCGTGGCGTCCGGGGGCAGCGCGAGCGTCACTGTCTGGACCGGGCTCAGGTAGATGTCGCCGAGCTCCGGGAGCGTCTCCTTCACGAAGCCCGTGGCCGCGACGTTCTCCTGGACGACGACGGTCCCGCCCACCGAGCCGAACCGGACGTCGCCAACGAACGAAGCCGCGTCGATGGGATCGGGCGCGATGAGCTCGGCGTCGAAGCTGACCTTCGTCGCGCCCGGCGGCACGATGAGCCGCACGGCGAGCGACGGTCCGAGGTCGTAGGGCAAAAAGCCGAAGCCGCCGCCGTAGCCCGTGTTCAGCAGGAGGCTCGTCGTGCCCGCGATCGGGATGAGCGGACCGCCGTTCAGCACACCCGCGCCCGCGAACATCGTGCCCGTGACGGATTCGAAGCCGTCCTCTGGGACCAAAGGGGGATCGGCGCGCGTCGTGAAGGTCGTCATCGACGTGGGCTTGTTGCCCGCGAAGTCAGTCACGTCGTCGGTCACGAGCGAGTAGGTCTCGCCATAGCGAAGCGCGAGCCCCGGCGACGCGAACGCGTGAACGGCGGTTTCTTGGTTGTCAGTGTAGGCAACGTTCAACGGGACGAGGTCGCCGTGGGGCGAGCTCAGGAGCGAGGCAGAAGCCGACTTCGGCAGCACCTCCGAGGCCTCGAGCAAGATCGGCGCGAGCGGATCGACGTTCATGCCGAGCGACGTGAACGTAGGCGGTGTCACGTCGGGGCTCCCGACGAGCACGGCCATCACGGACGTCGTGAACGACCCCGCGTTCGTCGCATAGGTCGCGTCACCGGTCGCCATGCCGCGCAGCGCGCCGCCGTCGACCGTGAACGAAACGTGGTCGAGGACGACAGTCCCCTCGCCGGTGCAGGCTGTCGCGAGGGCTGCGCCGAAGAACAGGGCCATTGGCTGAAACGTCTGATTGTCCGTCGTCGCGACGGCCAACTTGCCGTGCCCCCAGCTGGAGCCCGAGTACGCCACGCCCGTGCCTGGATCCCAGGCGAAGGTGAACGGGATCGTCGTCGGGAACGTCGAGAAGTCGCCTTCCCCCGACGAGGCAGCGAGCGTGAGAGTCGCCGTGACGTCGTACGCGCGAAAGCCGGCGGGCAACGGCTCACCCAGACCGACGTCGGCGTCGGCGTCGGCGGAGTCCTCGCCTCGATCATTGGGAACGTCACCCGTGACCCCGTCGACTTCGACGCCGCCATCCGCGCCCGCGTCGTGCGTGTGCAGGCCGCCCCCGCCGCCGCACGCCGCGAGCGCGAGCGCGAGCGCCGAGAGAGAGAGGCCCGCGCGCCTCATTTCGTCGAGAACTTCACGACGATGACGTGCTTGTACGTCTGCCCCGGCCGCAGCACGACGTCCTTCTTCCACTGCGGCACGTTGATCGAGTTGGGGATCTTCTGCGTCTCGATGCAGAACGCCGCGTGCTGCGTGTGCTTGCGGCCCTTGCCCTGCGTCGTGCCGTCCAGGTAGTTGCTCGTGTAGAGCTGCGCGCCCGGCTGGTTCGCCTCGATCGACATCACGCGCCCCGACTTCGGATCCTCGACGTGCGCGACGGGCCGCAGCGCGTTCGGCTCGCCGTTGACGATCCAGTTCGAGTCATAGCCCGGCGGCTTGTCGCCCGTCTTCATCAGATCCTTGCCGAGCGCCTTCGGCTTCGTGAAGTCGAAGGGCGTGCCCGCGACGGGCAGCACCTTGCCGTCGGGCGGCAGCCCCGGCGTGTACTTGTCGGCGTAGAGCGTGAGCACCTCGTCCTTGATGTCGCCCTGTCCCGCCGACAGGTTCCAGTAGGTGTGGTTGATCATGTTGACGGGCGTCGGCTTGTCGGTCGTCGCCGTCATCTCGATGCGCAGCTCGTCGTCCTTCGTGAGCGTGTAGGTCGTCGTCGCGTGCACCGTGCCCGGGTAGCCCTCGTCGCCGTCCTTCGAGACGAGCGTGAGCTTGAGCTGCGGTCCGTCGGGCGTCTCGCTCGGCTCGGCGGCCCACACGGCCTTGTCCCAGCCTTTGACGCCGCCGTGCAGGTGGTGCACGCCGTTGTTGGCGGCCAGCTTGTACGTCTTGCCGTCGAGTTCGAACGTGGCGTTCGCGATGCGATTGCCGACTCGGCCCACCGTCGAGCCGAAGTGCGGATCGTTCTTCTCGTACTCGGGCAGCGTGTCCCAGCCGAGGATGACGTCGCCCGACTTGCCCTTCCGATCGGGCGTGTCGAGCTCGGTGAGGATCGCGCCGAAGTTCGTGATCTTCGCGATGAGGCCGTGCCCGTTGATGAGCGTGTAGAGGTCGACCTCCTTGCCGTCGGCCTCGCCCCACTTCGTCATCTCGATCGATTTGCCGGCGGGCGCCGTCGAGGCGGGCGCCGGCGCAGGCGCCGGCGCCTTCTTC
>DATAZS010000368.1:0-3658 GCA_036271915.1 Polyangia bacterium | reverse complement strand
GCGCATGCCGTGCCGGCGGTCGCGCGCGAGAGGCACGAATCCAGGTCGGTCAAGCGAACCGCGCAGCCGGGGAACAGCGCCGTCGCGCCCTGGCAGGTGTAGCTCGAGTCCGCGCACGAGAAGTACGCGTCGAGCTCCGCGCCGCACGCCGCCGCCGCCGTCTCGTCTCGCAGGGCGTTAGCCTCCGCCTCGCAGCTGTCGATCCAGTTGCTGCTGCCGCCCTGGGCGCAGTCCCCGATGTCCTGGCAGACGTCATCCGAGTGCGACGCGCAGCCGGCCCCTGCGACGAGCGCAAAGCTGACGGCGAACGAGACGACGAGAGATTTCATGTCAGAAGGCGACGTGAAGCCGCGCCGTGAAGATCTGTACGGGTCCACGATCTCGGTTGTATGCGGGGTTGACGATGGGCTGATAGATCGCCGAGAGCGACAGCGCGTCGCTGAGCTGGATCTTGTAGTAGAGGTCGCCGACGACCTCGAGCCCATAGTTGAGCGCGCCGTCGCCGATGATGAAGCCATAGCCTCCGCCCTCGAGGTAGCGCTCGTGCCACGGCGACAGCCCGTCGACGACGACGGCGGCGCCGACGATGTCGGCCGGGCGACGCCAGAGCTTCCCGTTCTGCGTCGCGCCCAGGGCGAACGAACGGTCGATCTCCGTGAAGGCCCACGACTCGTTGTGCCCGTCGTTCCAGCTCAGGCGCAGGAAGGCGCCCATCGTCGTCGTAAGCTGCTGCTCGACCGACACGGCGAACCCGTACTTGTTCCGGCCGTCGGCGCGCGTCGCGGCGACGCTGTTGCCGTAGGCCGCGGGATCCGCGAGCACCTGCTCGTAGCTGCCCATGCGCGCTCTGTTCCAGAACAGCAGCAAGCTCGACGCGCCGGGACGGCCCCGCAGCGCATAGCGGGCCTCGTACTCCGCCATGAGCCCGCGAGATTTTTGGATGCGCCAGTCCATCTGCGCGAGGTTGGCGTAGTACGGCTCGAGCGCGACGCCGCCGCGCACCGACCACCAGCCCTTCGCGAGATCGGCGAGCGCGCCCCACGTGTAGCCGCGCGTGTCGGCCGGATAGTCATAGGCCCCCGACGCGAACAGCGCCCAGTTGAAGAACTCCGTCGTCGCGTCGTTGGCGTAGCGGTTGCCGTCGACGACGTCGACGACCGAGAACCGACCGACGGTGATCGCGAGGACGTCGCGATCGCGCGTTCCCGCGAGCTCGTTCGGTCCGCCCTCGTTGACCACCTTGCCGCCGCCGAGGCCGAAGGTCTGGCTGATCGCGAGGCGCGCGACGTAGACCGCGGGCGCCGGATCGCCGACGCGGTACACGATGCCGTCCGGAAAAGCCGCGACGCCCAGCGTGCTGCTGAGCCCGCGCCCGCCGGACATCTCGGGGTTGAAGAGCAGCTCGGCGCCGCGCCACAGGCGCACGTCGGCGAAGAGGGTCGTCACGAACGCCGTCGCGCTCTCGGCGTCCGGGCTGAGGCTGTTCTTGCCCGAGTACTTCGCCGAGAAGGCCGGGTGATATTGGGTCGCCATCGTCATCTGATAGTGGAGGCTGTACCAATCGGCGGGCGGAGCGAAGGAGCCAGCGTCCGGGGCGCTCTTGTCCTCCGACGGGAGATCGCGCGGACCGTGCGCGAAGGCCGGCGCGCAAACCAGGACCGAGGCCGCTCCGACCAGCGGGAGCAGCGAGGCCGTGAGCACACGGACGTACATGGGGCGGAGGTGGCTCATCGGTCGCTCGCGCAGCTACCATCGCCCTGCGCCGCATGTCAACGACGCGAGCGACTGAACGACGTGGAAGGCAACGTCGCGAAGTGAAAGAGCCGGCGAAAGTGCTTGCCCCCGGTCGCGCCCTTTTGCGACCTTTGAGGGTCTGATGACCGCGTCGCCCGCGCCCGGACCCGCCAAGACGCTGCCGCTCACGGCGTGCGGCTTCTCACACGCCGGCCGACAGCGCGAGGAGAACGAGGACGCGTTCGGCAGCTTCATCGACGCGCGCCTGTTCATCGTCGCCGACGGCATGGGCGGGCACAACGCGGGCGAGGTCGCGAGCGTCATGGCCGTCGACGCGCTCGAGACGTTCTTCCGCAGCTATCACGCCGACCCGCGCCAGCCCTGGCCGCACGTCGTCGACACGGAGCTGTCGCTGGGCGCGAACCTGCTGCGCGTCGGCATCAAGGTCGCCAACGACAAGATCCGCGCAGCGGCCAAGCAGGATCGCGCGAAGAACCGCATGGGCACGACGATCGTAGCGCTCGCCGTCGGCGACGCGCAGCTCACGATCGCGCACGCGGGCGACAGCCGCGCCTACCGCCTGCGCGGCGACGAGATCCGGCGCCTCACGCGCGACCACTCGATCGTCGAAGAGATGCTCGCGGCGCGGCCCGAGATGACGGACGACGAGATCGCGGCCTTCGCGCACCGCAACGTCGTGACGCGCAGCCTCGGCAGCAAGGAGACGATCGAGCCTACCGTGCTCGTCGAGCCGCTCGAGCCCGGCGATCTGTTCCTCGTTTGCAGCGACGGCTTGTGGGGCTCGGTGCCCGACCCCAAGATGAAGGCCATCTTGCGCTCGACGTCCGACATCGAGGCCGCCTGTCAGCTGCTCATCGACGCCGCCAACGAGGCGGGCGGCCCCGACAACATCACGTCCGTGCTCGTCAAAGTCGGGTGACGGGGTTGGGGATCGACAAGGGTGGATTGAGCCGCGTCGTCGAGCTCGCGCGCGAAAAGAAGGTCCTCGTGTGCGTGGGGCCTGGCGGCGTCGGCAAGACGACGACGACGGCCGCCGTGGGCGCGCTCGCGGCGCGCCTCGGCCGCCGCACGCTCGTTTGTACGATTGACCCCGCGCCTCGCCTCGCCGACGCGCTGGGCCTGGGCGCGCTCGGCCCCGAGGCGCGCGCCGTGCCGCCCGAGGCCTGCCGTGCGCTGGGCATCGAGGGCGACGCGCGCTTCTTCGCCGTGCGCCTCGACACGGCGCGCGCCTTCGCGAACCTCGTGCAGGAGCAGGTCGCGGACCCCGAGATGCGGCGGCGCATCTTCGCGAACCCGATCTACCGCGAGATCACGACGTCGCTCACAGGCTCGCAGGAGTACGCGGCGACGCTCGCGCTCTATGAGCTCGCGACGCACGGCGAGTACGACCTCATCGTGCTCGACACGCCGCCCACGGCGAACGCCCTCGACTTCCTCGACGCGCCCAGGCGCATCGAGGCCGCCGTCTCGAGCCCCGTCCTGCAATGGCTCATGCGCCCCAGCACGACGGGCGGCTTGTTTTCGATGCAGCGGCTGCGCGCGGGCGGCGCGCTCGTGCTGCGACGCCTCGGCAAGTTCGTGGGCAGCCAGGTCCTCGACGACATCGGCGCGTTCCTCGTCGACTTCCAGGTCGTGCTCGCGGGCTTCCTCGCTCGGGCCGCCGAGATCGATCGCCTGCTGCGCGGGCCGAGCGTGTCGTTTCTGCTCGTGCTCGCGCCCGAGGTGGCCGCCGTCGACGAGGCGATGTATTTCCACGCGCGGCTGCGCGACGCCGAGATTCCTTTGGGCGGGTTCGTCGCGAACCGCGTGCACCCCGCGCCTGGGCTCGACGACGCGCGCGCGATCGAGGCGGCGCTGCGCGCGCACGGGGGCGTCGGCAACTTGCCGGGCGTCGCGCTCGCCG
>DATAZS010000367.1:0-4053 GCA_036271915.1 Polyangia bacterium | reverse complement strand
AGACGCGCAGCTTGAAGCCGCCCGACAGCGTCGACAGCGGCGCGCGGTGCAGGTGCGTCGGGATGCCCAGGCCCTCGAGCACCTCGCTCGCGCGCGCCTCGAGCGTGTAGCCGTCGTGCGCGGCGATGACGTCCTCGAGATCCGCCATGCGGCCCGCGTCGACCGACGCGCCGCTGTTGCCCGCGTCGACGATGCGCTTCTGCTCGGCGAGCGCGTCCGACACGAGTGCGTCGCCGCGCATCGCGAGATCGAGGATGATCGCGGCGTCGTCGAGGAAGCGATCCTGGCGCAGCACGCCCATGCGCGCGCCCTTCGCGATCGTGAACGAGCCGCCCGACGCCTCCTCGTCGCCCGCGAGCACGCGCAGGAACGTCGTCTTGCCCGATCCGTTCGCCCCCACGAGCCCGTAGCGCGAGCCCGGGTTCAGCTGCAGCGACACGTCCTCGAAGAGGACGCGCGCGCCGTATTCTTTGACGAGGCCGTTCGTGGCGATCATGGACGGCGCACAGGGTAGCCGAACCCGGGCCGTCGCGTGGCGACGTGTCGGATCTATTGCTTCGCGAGCGTGATCGAGCCCAGGAAGGCGCTCATGCTGACCGTTGACGGTGACTCGGTGAGCGTCGTGCCCTTGACGCAATAGGCGAGGCCGCTGCCAGTCGTGTCACCCGTGCTGGTCTCGGTGAGCACACCCGCGGCCGTCGTAGTCGTATAGGTGCCGACGTCGTTCGAAAGCTGATCGGGGAACGCCAGCATGCACGTGCAGCCGGCCTCCGCGACGACACACGCCGCCGTTTTGAAGATGCCGGCGGTCACGAGGTCTGCGCCAAAGGTCGCGCAGCTCATGCCGACCGGGAGGCACGAGCTGGGCAGGTTGAGCGTGACGTTGCCCGAGATCGCGACGTTGTCGGTGTAGGACAGGTCCGCGTTGTACATCAGCGTACCGGATGCCTTGATGTCCGAGCTCGTGCCCGTCGCCGTGGGGCAGTCGGGATCGAGCATGGGGACATCGACCGTGAGGTTCGACGAGGTGATCTTCCACGTTCCGACGGCATCGCCGCCACACATGACGTCGGCGTTCGCGTTTCCGCTATCTCCGCCGCAGCCCATCATGATCGCCATCGCTCCGGCGCAAGCCAGCGTCATCCCCCTGAGTTTCATGGAAGGATGATCGCGACACCCCGCGCCGCGCACAACGCGATTCGCGTCCGTGTCGTCGATTTGCTCGCCAACTGACGCCGCAGTAGAAATCATTCACTCTCGGAGGTCACGATGCCTGGTCGCCGCCGCTTCGCTTGGTCCCCGACGATTGCGCTCGCGCTCGCCGCTATTTCGGTGCTCTCCGCGGTCGCGTATGCCCAGCTGCCCGACGGCGTCGTGGCCGCGTTTCGCGGCAAGATCGTGCTCACGCGCGCCGCCGTCGCGCCGGGCGCGAACGACAAGGACACGATCGCGAAGCTCCGCGCGGCCCAGCTGGCCGCGATCGTGGGCGCGTCCACCGACGACGGCCAGGTCTGGCGCTTCCACTACACGGCCTTCCTCAAGAAGACCGGAAACGTCGCGCTCAAGCTGCGCTACATCAGTGGCGAGCAGGACCGCCGCACCGTCACCGAGACGGCGATCTCGATCCCCGATGTCGGCAGCGCCGTGCTCACGGGCGATCTGTCGATCAGCGAGCGCCAGGGCCTCGAGCGCGGCAAGGCCTACGTGCTGCAGCTCGTGAACGACAAAGGCGACGTCGTCGCGAAGACGTCGGCGATCTTCAAGTAGCGCGGGCGCGCCGGCTCAGTGCCGCGTGAGGTTGGTGGTCTCCATGCTCACGAGGCTCGTGCCCATGAACCCCGTGCCCGCGTGCGGAGACAGCGTCATGGCGTTTCCTTTGACGCAGAAGTCGGACTGGGAGCTTTCGCTGGTGTTCGTCAGCGTCAGCAGCCCGCTCGCGCTCGTCGTGTAGTGCCTTCGACGGCCGCGGCGACCGTGACGCCGACGGCGCAGCTGCAGCCGGTCGCGGTCGTCGAGCAGCGCGCCGAGGTGATGCCCTGCGTGGCGGAGAGCTGCTGGCTCACCTGATCGCAGGTCAGCGTTACGCCTTGCTGCACGATGCAAGACGCTGGGAGCGTGATGTTCTCGGTCGCGATCGTCGTCGTATCGGCGCTGTACGTGAGATCGGCGTTGTAGACGATCGCGCCCGTGAGACTGACGTTCGTGATCGAGAAGGTCGCCGTGGGGCAGCTCGCGTCGGCCATCGCAGCCTGGACGCTGGCGCAGACAGACGAGATGCTCTACGTGCCGACGATGTTGCCGCCGCACGGTGGTGAGTTGCCACACAGCCCGACCGCCAGCTTCATGACGTGCAGAATCGGGCGATCTCGGTAGCGAGACAAGAGGCGTCGCGCGAAAAGCGCGCGCCGCGGTGAGATGTCGCACGCGCCGCGCATTTCCCAGTTGGCACCGCGCGGTCCATGGTGGAAACTCCCTCCGCCATGAGCAAACGCGTATTCAACTTTTCGGCCGGTCCCGCCATGCTTCCGCTCGAGGTCCTCGAGGCCTCGGCCAAGGCACTCGTCGACTACCAGGGCAAAGGCTTCGGCATCGCCGAGTGCAGCCACCGCGGTAAGGAGTTCGACGGCGTGCTCGACGAGGCGCTCGCGCTCGTCAAGAAGCTGCTCGACGTGCCGGACACGCACGACATCCTGTTCCTGCAGGGCGGCGCCACGCAGTTCTTCGCGACGATCCCCATGAACTTCCTCAACGGCCCGGCGGACTACGTCGTGGGCGGCGAGTGGTCGAAGAAGGCCGTCGACATCGGCAAGCCGGTCGGTGGCGACAAGCTGCGCGTCATCGCGACGAGCGAGGCGACGAGCTTCGATCGTCCCCCGACGGGCTGGACGGCCGATCCGGCCGCCGCGTACCTGCACGTCTGCTCGAACGAGACCGTGCACGGGCACCGCCTGGCCGAGTGGCCGACGCACGCGAACCTCATCGTCGACGCCAGCTCCGAGATGATGTCGCGCCCGCACCCCGTCGCGCGCACGGCGATGATCTACGCGGGCGCGCAGAAGAACCTGGGCGCGTCGGGCACGGTGCTCGCGATCATCCGCAAGGATCTCTACGACCGCATCCCGAAGAGCGTGTCGAAGATCTTCAACTTCAAGGCACACGCTGAAGCGAAGAGCTGCCTCAACACGCCGCCGACGTTCGGCATCTACATGCTTCTCGAGAACTTCCGCTGGATGGACCGCCAGGGCGGCCTCTCTGCGATTGAAAAGGTGAACGACGCCAAGGCGAAGCTCATCTACGACGCCATCGACGGCTCGGGCGGCTTCTACACGGGCACGGTCGCCGACAAGGCGGCGCGCAGCCACATGAACGTCACGTTCCGCCTGCCGAACGAGGAGCTCACGGACAAGCTCATCAAAGAGGCGTCGGGCAAGGGCCTCGTCTCGCTCAAGGGCTACCGCACGGTCGGCGGCATCCGCGCGTCGATCTACAACGCCATGCCGCTCGAGGGCTGCCAGGCGCTCGCCGAGCAGATGAAATCGTTCGCCAAAGCGAACGGCTGAGTCTCGCCGAAAAGGAACGAGAAACGGCGGGGCGACGGTGTGTGTCGCCCTCGCCGTCGCGCCGCTACTTCTTCAGCTTGACGAGGCGGCCCTTCAGCGTGACGCCTGACATGATGCTGCCGGCGTCGCAGAGGTATTCCTTGTCGCTCATGAGCGGCTGACCCTTGAACTCGCTCTGGATGTCGACGATGGCGTCGGCCTGCATGTTCTGCGCGCGCTGCTGGAGCTTGAGCACGGCCGACAGGAACACCCAGTCGCACGCCTCTTGATCGGTGCGGTGGAACGAGCGCGTCTTCTCCGCGGCCGTGAAGTCGCCGAGATCCTGCACGGGCTTCGGGTGGGGGATGTTGCCGAAGTAGAGCTTGATGTTGGGGTTCAGCTTCTGCTTGGAATCGCCGTGCTCGAGCGCGTCTTTGACCTTGAAGGTGAGCCGGTCGTCGCGCGCCGAGGTCGTGCGCGCCGCGAGCAGCGCCGCGCCCGCGAGCACGAGGGC
>DATAZS010000366.1:0-2868 GCA_036271915.1 Polyangia bacterium | reverse complement strand
ACCTTCACGAGCTCGGCCAGCGGATCTTGCAGCCGGCGCGCGATCGAGATCGCACCGCGGATCGTGACGTCGAGATCGGGGAACTCCTCGCGCGCCGTGTCGCTCGCGCTGTAGACGCTCGCGCCCGCCTCGCTCACCATGACGACGGGGACGTCGAGCTCGTAGTGGCGCAGCGCCTCGCGCACGAAGGTCTCGGTCTCGCGGCCCGCCGTGCCGTTGCCCACGGCGATGGCGCGGATGCTGCCCTTCTTGACGAGGTCGGCGAGGATGGGCGCGGCCTGCGCCTTGCCCCCGGGCGTCTCGACGTGCATGAGGCCGGAGCCGATGTAGCGTCCGGCCTGATCGACGACGGCCAGCTTGCACCCCGTGCGCAGGCCAGGGTCGACGCCCAACACCGCCTTGGGGCCGAAGGGCGCGGCGAGCAGGATCTTGCGGACGTTCTCGGCGAAGACGGTGATGGCCGCGGCGTCGGCGACCTCGCGCAGCGCCTTGTGCACCTCGCTGTCGATCGACGGCGTGACGTGACCCTTGAGCGCGAGGCGCGCGGCGCGCTTGACGAGGGGCGCGCCCACGAAGTCGGCGCGCGGGCACGCGACGCCCTCGAAGCGCGCCTGCAGCTCGTCCATGAGCGGATCGGTGGCGCCGTCCTCCTCGAGCCGCCCGCCGAGCGACAGCACGAGCTCCTCCTCCATCCACCCGCGGCGCATGGCGAGGTAGCGGTGCGAGCTCGCCGGATCGAGCAGCGCCTTCACGGGCTCTTGATAGGTGAAGTAGTTCTCGAAGCGGCTCGGCGTCTTGGCCTTCTCGCCTTTCTTCGTGCGCGCGCAGCCGCGCTCGAAGTACGCCGTGCGCACCTCCGTGCGCAGACCCACGTCCTCCGAGAGCCGCTCGATGATGACGTCGGCCGCGCCCGCGAGCGCCGCCGCGACGTCGGCCACGCCCTTGCCCGCGTCGACGAAGGCCGCGGCGCGCGCCTCGGGCGTTTCGGTCGAATTATCCTCACCGTGCGCGCACGCCCACAGCCAATCGGCGAGCGGCGCGAGCCCGGCCTCGCGCGCCGCCTGCGCCTTCGTCTTCCGCTTCTGCTTATATGGAAGGTAGAGATCCTCGAGCGCCGTCGCGTCGAACGTGCCGCGCACGCGCGCCTCGAGCTCGGGCGTGAGCTTCCCCTGGCGCGTGATCTCTTCGACGATGTACGCCTGGCGCTTGATCAGATCGTCCCAGCGCTCCTTGGCGTCGATGACGTCCCGGATCGCGACCTCGTCCAGGTTCCCCGTCTGCTCCTTGCGGTAGCGCGCGATGAACGGGACCGTCGCGCCGCCCGCCGCGAGCGCGAGGACCGCCTCGGCGCCTGCGCGCGGCAGCTTGGAGATCGGGTGCTGCTCGGCGAGCCACGCGTAGAACGTCAGCGACATTGCGACGAGAGGCTACCGATCCCGCGCCGACGTGGAAGCTTGAAAATTCGTGACGATCAGCGCCCGGGTTCGGTCTTCGCGCGTTCGATGCTCTCGAGGATGATCTTCTTCGCGGCGTCGACGGCGCCCCAGCCCAGCGGCTTGACCCACTTGCTGGCCTCGAGATCCTTGTAGTGCTCGAAGAAGTGTTGCACCTGCTGGACCGAGATCTCGGGCAGGTCCGTGTAGTCCAGCACCTGGTCGTAGCGGCGCGTGAGGCGCTGCGCGGGCACGGCGATGATCTTCTCGTCGATGCCCGCCTCGTCCTGCATGAGGAAGACGCCGATGGGCCGCACGGCGATGACGGCGCCCGGCACGATGCCGCGTTGGTTCATGATGAGCACGTCGAGCGGATCGCCGTCGCCCGACAGCGTGTGCGGGATGAACCCGTAGTTCCCGGGATAGCGCATCGACGTGTAGAGGAACCGGTCAACGAAAAGGATACCCGACGCCTTGTCGAGCTCGTACTTGATCGGCTCGCCGCCGATCGGAACCTCGATGATGACGTTCACCTCATGCGGCGGGTTTGAGCCCACCGGTATCGCCGAGAGGTCCATCCGCAGCCCCCTTAATGCTTGTCGCGGTTCATCAGACCCCACAACCTCGCCGGCGACAACGGCAGATCGCGGACCTCGACACCGAGCGGCTTGAGCGCCGCCGCGACCGCGTTCGCCATGGTCGCCGCCACCGCCACCATGCCGCCCTCGCCCGCACCCTTGGCGCCGAGCGGATTGGTCTTCGAGCGGCGCAGTTCCATGGTGATGGCGCGCACGTTGGAGAAATCGGTGGCGAGCGGCACCAGATAATCGGCGAGCGAGGCGTTGAGCATCTGCGCGTCGGCATCATACAAAATCTGGTCGAGGAACACGCCGCCGAGCCCCTGCACCAGCGCGCCGATCGCCTGGCCGTGGACGATGTGCGGATTGATCGCGACGCCGACGTCCTCAATCGCGACGTAATCCAGAATTTCGACATGGCCGGTGCGCGGATCGACGGCGACGTGGCAGGCGTGCGCGCCGTAGCTGTAAGTGCGGATCGTCGTGGCGAAGCTTCCCTCAACCTCCAGCCCCGCGAAATCCGACAGCCTCGCGGTCTTACCACCGGCGCTGACTTCGCCGTCCTCGATCTTGATTTCTTCGTTCGGGAACCCGAGCCGCTCCTTCGCAGCGGCGCGGATTGCCGCCAGCATGTTGTTGCAGCCGTCCACCACCGCCGAACCGCCGACCCCCATCGAGCGCGACGCGAAGGTGCCGAAGCCCTCCTTGAGATACGTCGTCGAGCCGTGCAGGATTTTGATCTTCTCAAACGGCAGCTTCAGCGTGTCGGCTGCGACCTGCGCCAGCGTCGTCTCCAGCCCCTGTCCCAGCACCGACGAGCCGACATAGACCTCCGCTGAGCCATCCGTGGCGATGAC
>DATAZS010000365.1:0-2882 GCA_036271915.1 Polyangia bacterium | reverse complement strand
CGCCGACAGCACGTCGAGCGACGCCGTGTAGGTGCCGTCGCCCACGACCGTCGGCGCGGGATCGGTGCAGCCAGGCGTCAGGCACGGCGTCACGATCTGCTTGATGCCGCTCGACGTGACCGTGCGCGACGGCAGGAAATGGTGCGCGTACGCGACGTCGAGCGTGACGGGCGTGCGCGGGATCGCGATCGACGCGCCCACCGAGACGACGTCACGCTCCCAGTTCGGAAAATCGACGCTCGTGCTCGCGATCGGCACGGCCGACGTCTCGTGCAGATACCCGGCGCGCAACGTGAGCCGCCCCGGCACGAGCTCGTGCTCGCCGCCCACGCGCACGCTGAACGCGTCCTCGAAGTTCTTTTGAAAGACGATGTTCGGCAGCGGCTTGCTCGTGCCCAGGTTGTCGCTCGCGATGGCGATGCCGTGCGGCTCGAGCTCGAGCGCGCCCAACGTCGACCAACGCTCGAGCACGAAGTCCGCCTCGACGAGCCAGCGCGCGCGCGGCCGCACGAGCACGCCGACGCGCACGACGTCGGGCATCGGCAACGAGAACCCGGTCGCCGTCCCCACCTGATGCGCGCCGATCGCGAGCGCGGGCTTGGGAAGATCGGTGTTCAACGTCCCCGAGGCGTCGAACGTGAAGCGCGGTCGGTAGCTCACGCCCACGGCGACGCGCTCCGTGGGCCGCGCCGTCACGCCGAGCACCGCCGTGGGGATGAAGCCGCTCGTGACGTCGACGTGCGCGATCGTGTCCTCGGCCGGGTTCGCGCCCGCGCTGTCGCCGCTCCACACGGCTTGCGTGAAGCGCGCCGTGCCCTTCACGAGCTGGAACGTGACACCAGCCGCGAGCCAGCGGTTGAACGCCGCCGCGACCGCCGCCGACCAGTACGCGATCGTCGTGTCGCTCGAGATGAGCGCATAGCGTTGCGCGCCGTCCGCTGGATAGCTCAGCTTGCCGATCGCCGCGGGACCCGTGGCGCCGAGCGCGAACGTCAGCCCCGCGAGCGGCCCGACGCGGCCCGCGCCCCAGCTCACGACGGCCGCCGGCGCGAAGAAGGCGCCCGCGCCGTTCGAGACGGCCGGCCCGCCGTCGGCGGGCGCGAACGTCAGGCTCTGCCACGCGAGGTTCGCGTCGAGCGTCACGCGCAACCCCGTCTGCCGCCCGAGGCCCGCCGGGTTGTACTGCAGCGCCAAGCCGCCGTCCGGATCCGCGGCATAGGCGCCGCCGCGACCCATGGCGACGGTGCCCACGTCCGGATGCTCGACGCCCGCCGCTCGCGCGGCGCTCACCGCCATGAGATCGATCCCGCCGATCGCCGCCATCACGACAACCCAGCGCGACAGAGGTTGGAGTCCGTGTTTACGCATGGCGTCGACCGACGCTAAATTTACGCATTCTGAGGTACAATGAACAGGGCCTTCGAATCGCCAAGCTCAGCGTTAGCTCAAGGGAGGTGGTCATGCATCCGTTCCCCCGGGAGAGCATGCAGTCGGTGGACGCCGGCACGATCGATCGTTTTGGATCGGAGCGTGGACCCGCACGGGCGGCGCTCCTCGTCGCGGCCGTCGTGTGGCTCAGCTGTTCGGCGCCAGAGCCGTTTCGCGGGGGTCAGGGTGGATTGACCTCCACGGGATCGGGCGGAGCCGGCGGTGCGGTCGTGCCGTCGGGCGCGGGTGGCGCCGACATGGCGGGCGCGCCTGGAGGGTCGGCGGGCGCCGTGGACGCGGCCGTTCCGACGGGCACGGCCGGCGGCGCCGCGGGGAGCCCGGTTCAAACCGGATCGGCTGGCGCAGGCGGCGCGAGCCCCACGGGCACGGCAGGCGCGAGCCCGACCGGGACGGCGGGCGCGAGCCCCACGGGCACAGCAGGCGCGAGCCCGACCGGGACGGCGGGCGCTGGGACCGCAGGTGCGGCCGTCGACGCGGGCGTGCCGCAGCCGCCGATGATGCTCTCACTTCCGTTCAACGTGAGCGATCACTTCGCGCCGACGGGCTTCATGGGCGACGGCGTCGCCGCCGGCTCGATCACGATGACGACGGACGTCACGGCCTGCGCGGGCGAGCCCGCGGCCGCCATGGCTGGCAACTGCTACGCGGTGACGTATCAGCCGCAGCCGATCGTCGCGCCCGCTCCCTCGACGTGGGGCGGCGTGTATTGGCAGTACCCAGACAACAATTGGGGCACGCTGCCGCCCGACACCGTCGCGACCGGCGCTCAATCGATCACGTTCTATGCGAAGGGGAAGAACGGCAACGAATCGGTGACGTTCCAGGCCGGCGGCATCACCAATACGATCTCGGCGACGACGCCGTACACCGACACGTTCACGGTTCGTCAGACGTTCTCGCTCACGACGGCGTGGACCAAATACACGTTGCCGCTCACGGGCCTGACCTACAGCGGAGGCGTGCTGGGCGGATTCGCGTGGGTCGCGACGGCCACGAACGCCAACCCGATCGTGTTCTTCGTCCACGGCATCGTTTGGCAGTGATCAGGCACCCTGTTGCATTCGCCAATCGACGAATGCACGGCCCGGTACGCCCTCACGGCAATCTCGGTATGGGTTGGGGCGCGCGCCATATAGGGCGCGCGCGGGCGGGTTAAGTGGCCGTCGGTCTGGAGAGCACATCTTTGAGTTCCATTTCGAGCTTCGTTTGGAATCTCGGGCGCTTCACCAAGAAGGCGCCGATCGCTTCGATCTGCGCCGTCGCCGCGTGGGCCGCGTTCGCTCCGCCCGCGTGCGTGGTCGGGAAGATTGGTGATGGGGTCGAGACGACGCCTTCGGGCGCCGCGGGCGCCCTGGTCATGTCACCGCCCGACAACGGCGGCGCGGGCGCGAATGGGACGGCGACGGGGGGCGGTGCGACGACGGGCGGCAGCG
>DATAZS010000364.1:0-2356 GCA_036271915.1 Polyangia bacterium | reverse complement strand
CCGGCTGGCGCCGGCATGCCGACGAAGAAGTTCCCCGCCCAGGCCGGCCGGTTGGGATCGTCGATCATCACGTTAAAACGGGCGAGGCGCAGCCCCGCGCAGATCGCGTAAACCATGGCGGCGATCCAACCCGCCGATCCGAGCTGGTGCAGTCCCCAGAAATAGAGGATCAGCCCGGGCGCGACGCCGAAATTGACGAAGTCGGCGAGGCTGTCGAGCTCGGCGCCGAAGCGCGAGGTCCCGCGCAGCAGGCGCGCGACCCGCCCGTCGATACCATCGAGCACGGCCGCGAGCACGATCGCGGCGAGCGCGATATCGAGCTTCCCCTCGATCGCGAAGCGGATCGAGGTCAGGCCCGCGCACAACGCGAGCAGCGTGATCAGATTCGGCACCAGCGTGCGCACCGGAATCGGCCGGAACCGGCGGCGCAGGCGCAGGCGCTCGCCCCGGTCGGGCCGGTCAGGGTCGAAGGGCGGGAAGAAGTTCGATGGCATGGCGATCAATATAGGCGCTTCGGCAGCGCGACGCCACGGGCGTCAGCCGACCCGGAACGTCCGCCCACTGTCAGGCGCGCCCATATCCGCGATCACGGTCTCGCCCGCGATCGCGGTCTGGCCCTCGGCCACCAGCGGGCGCACGCCGTCGGGCAGATAGACATCGAGCCGCGAGCCGAAGCGGATCAGGCCGAAGCGCTCGCCGGCCCCGATGGTGATGCCCTCGCGCACGAACGACACGATGCGGCGGGCGACGAGCCCGGCGATCTGCACCACGACGATGCGCGCCCCGCTCGCGGTCGCGATCACGAGGCCGTTGCGCTCGTTGTGCTCGCTCGCCTTGTCGAGATCGGCGTTGAGGAATTTTCCCGGATGATAGGCGATGCGCTCGATGCGCCCGCTGACCGGGCTGCGGTTCACGTGGCAGTTGAACACGCTCATGAAGATCGAGACGCGGGTGAGCGCCTTCGTCCCCATGCCGAGTTCCGGCGGCGGCACCGCGTTGATGATGCGGCTGACGCGTCCGTCGGCGGGCGACACCACGATGCCCTCGCGCATCGGCGTCACCCGCGTCGGATCGCGGAAGAAATAGGCGCACCAGACGGTCAGCACGGTCGCGATCCAGCCCAGCGGCGTCCACAGCCAGAAGAAGACGAGGCTTGCGAGCGCGAAGCCGCCGACGAACGGAAATCCCTCCGCGTTGATCGGCGCGAACTGAGAGCGGATGGACTTGATGATCGACATGGCGATGCCAACCCCTACTCTGCCGCGTCCGCGGGCGTCTCGACAGGCTCGACGACCGGCGGCGGATTGCGATTGGGCGCGACCTCGTCGCCCTCGAACCGCGCCAGCGCCTCGCGCGCCTGCTCGGCCTCGCGCTGGCGGTTCCACATGCTGGCATAAAGCCCGCCGCGGGCGAGCAGCGCCTGATGGGTCCCGCGTTCCTCGATGGCGCCCTGATTGAGCACGATGATCTCGTCGGCCCCCACGATGGTCGAGAGGCGGTGCGCGATCACGAGCGTGGTGCGGTTGCGCGACACGCGGTCGAGCGCGTCCTGGATGTCGCGCTCGGTGTGGCTGTCGAGCGCGGACGTCGCCTCGTCGAGCAAGAGGATCGGCGGGCCCTTGAGGATCGTGCGCGCGATCGCGACGCGCTGCTTCTCGCCGCCCGAGAGCTTGAGGCCGCGCTCGCCCACCTCGGTCTCGTAGCCCTTCGGCATGATGCGGATGAACCCGTCGATCTGCGCGAGCCGCGCCGCCGCCTCGATGTCCGCATCGGTCGCGTCCCAGCGGCCATAGCGGATGTTGTAGCGCACCGTGTCGTTGAACAGCACGGTGTCCTGCGGCACCATGCCGATGGCGTTGCGCAGCGAAGCCTGGGTCACGTCGCGGATGTCCTGACCGTCGATGGTGACGCGGCCGCCGGTGATCTCGTAGAACCGGAAGATGAGACGCGAGATCGTCGACTTGCCGGCGCCCGACGGTCCGACGATCGCGACCGTCCGCCCGGCCGGCACCTCGAAGCTGATGCCCTTGAGGATCGGCCGCGCCGGCTCGTAGGCGAACCGCACGTCCTCGAACCGGATCGCGCCGGCCTTCACCTGCAGCGGCGCGGCGCCCGGCCGGTCCTTGATCTCGGCTTCGCGCGCCAGGATGCCGAACATCATCTCGATGTCGATCACCGCCTGCTTGATCTCGCGATAGAGCGTACCCATGAGATTGAGCGGCAAGTAGAGCTGGATCATCATGGCGTTGATCATGACGAAGTCGCCGACACTGTGGGTGCCCTGCCGGACGCCATAGGCGCACATCGCCATCGTCGCCACCAGCCCGACCGTGAAAATCGCCGCCTGCCCGGCGTT
>DATAZS010000363.1:0-5460 GCA_036271915.1 Polyangia bacterium | reverse complement strand
AAAAGCCGTCGCAGGCGATGTCGTGCGTCGCGTGGACGATCGCGAAGAGGCTCGCGACGATCCAGAACGGCGCGAACCACGGTGGCGTCGAGCGCGACACCGCCGCGCCGACCGCCACCATCCCCGCGGCGAGGACGAGCTGAGTGCCGACGAGCCACGCGCGCTTGCGCCCGAACAGGTCGACGACGGGGCTCCACAGGAACTTGAGCGTGACGGCCAGGTGAAAGAGCGACGTCGACCCGATCACCGTGCTCGAAGCGCGCGCCTCCGTGAGGAACTCCGTCCCCATCTGGTGCAGGACGCTCCAGGGCAGGCCCTCGCCGAAGTTCGACGTCAGGACCCACGCGAGGGTCCGTCTCGAACGCTTCGGCGCCGCTTCCACGGCCCCATGCTCCCCCGCGCCGCGGTTCGCCGCCAATTTTGGCGCACCCGAACCCCAGCATTGACTCAGGCTATTTCCGCTGGGAAACTCCGCCGTCCTCAGCACCGAATGCCACGTCCTTAGCTACAAGGAGCCCGCCGATGTCCGAGTACCTGTTCACCTCAGAGAGCGTCACCGAAGGCCACCCTGACAAACTTTGCGATCAGGTCTCGGACGGCATCCTCGACGCGCTCCTCAAGGGTGACAAGACGTCGCGCGTCGCTTGCGAGACGCTCACGAAGACGGGCTTCGTCATGGTCGCGGGCGAGGTCACGTCGGCCGCGCACATCGACATCCCGAAGATCGTGCGCGGCGTCGTCAAGGAGATCGGCTACAGCGACTCCAGCATGGGCTTCGACTGGCAGACCTGCGGCGTCATGGTCGCGCTCGAGCAGCAGTCGCCCGACATCGCGCAGGGCGTGGACGGCAAGGGCGTCTACACGAAGGACGAGCAGGGCGCGGGCGACCAGGGAATGATGTTCGGCTTCGCGTGCGACGACACGCCCGAGCTCATGCCGCTGCCGATCCAGTCGGCGCACCGCCTCGCCAAGCGCCTCGCCGAGGTTCGCAAGAAGGGCACGCTCGACTTCCTGCGCCCCGACGGCAAGAGCCAGGTCAGCGTGCGCTACGACGAGAACGATCGCGCGACGGCGATCGACACGGTCGTCATCTCGACCCAGCACAGCGAGGACGTGAAGTACAAGACGCTCAAGGAAGCGATCATGGACGAGGTCATCCGTCCGATCCTCCCCGCAGCGCTCGTCATTCCGAAGACGAAGTACTTCATCAACCCGACGGGCCGCTTCGTCGTCGGTGGTCCCATGGGCGACTCGGGCCTCACGGGCCGCAAGATCATCGTCGACACGTACGGCGGCATGGGCCGTCACGGCGGCGGCGCGTTCTCGGGCAAAGACCCGTCGAAGGTCGATCGCTCGGCCTGCTACTACGCGCGCTATATTGCGAAGAACGTCGTCGCCGCGGGCCTGGCCCGTCGCTGCGAGGTGCAGGTCGCGTACGCGATCGGCGTCGCCGAGCCGGTGTCGCTGCTCGTCAACACGTTCGGCACGGGCAAGATCGCCGAGGATCGCCTGTCCGAGATCGTGCGCGCGAACTTCGACTGCCGCCCGGGCGCGCTCGTGCGCGAGCTGAACCTGCTGCGGCCCATCTACCAGAAGACGGCGGCGTACGGTCACTTCGGCCGCAACGAGCCCGAGTTCACCTGGGAGAAGACCAACAAGGCCGACGCCCTCAAGTCGGCCGCCAAGAAGTACTTCGCCGCCGGCGCCGGCAACGGCGCGAAGACGAAGCCGGCGAAGCGCGGCTCGGTCACGGCCGAGGCGTAAGAGCGAGCGCAGCGTGGCTTCGCCGCGCGAAGCGAGGGGGGACCGGGGGGCGCGAGCGGCAGCGAGCCGACCCCCGTCAGACACCGCGCGAGCGGCAGCGAGCCGCCCCCCGTCAGACACCGCGCGGTCGGACGTTTCGGCGTCCGATCCGCGCTATCTCGCGACCGTCGATCGCCTGTTGCGATCGCAAGCGTGGCGCGAGCGCGGCGCGGCCGAGCTGTTCGAGGCGGCGCTGCCGCTCGTGCCTGCCGGCCGCTGGCGAACGATCGTCGAAGGCCACGTGCGCGAGGAGCGCGCGCACTACGCGCTGGTCGCCGACGTCTGGTCGAGGGAGCTCGGCGGAGCGCTCGCCGAGCTGGACGCGTGGGTGACGGCGCGCCTCGACGCGCAGCCGTTGCCGCGCGTCGCGAGCTTCCTCGAGCTGGCCATGGCGCAGCTCCTGTTCGACCGCGCGGGTCGCTGGCAGATCTCGGAGTACCTGACGTCGAGCTTCCTGCCGTACCGAGCGCTCGCGCACGCCATCGTCGACGAAGAGCGCGGCCACGAGGACACGGGCGCGCGCCTCGTCGTCGAGCTGTGCGCGGCGCCGGACCTCGATCGCGCGGCGGCGCAGGCCGCGTTCGATCGCTGGCTCGCGATCGCGCGCCTGTCCTTCGGGCGCGCGGGTGGCGACGGCAATGCGTTCGCGATCGCCGTGGGCCTCAAATCGCGCGATTCGCACGAAGTTGCCCGCGCGTTCCTGGAAGACATCGCGCCCACGGCCGCCGCGGCGGGCCTCGTCCTCCCTGACGACGGGCGTTAAACACCGTCATTTTATGCGCCGCCGTGCGACGATCTTCATGCGTCGATCGCAGGAATTTACGGGGCCGGCGCGAGCCGTTTCCGTGGTTTGGCGGTCTACTGCCACGGAGGTCGGGATGTCTCGAGGAGCTCGTCCAACGGTTCCAATGACTTGGCGCGCCGCCGCCGTCGCGTTGGGCGTGGCGGTCACGGGGCTCGGCGCCTGCAAAGGACAGATCGGCGACATCGGCGCCAGCGGCGGGCCTTCCTCGGGCTCGGGGCCCGGGACTGCGGGCGCGGCCGCTTCCGGAACGGCCGGCGGTGGTGGCGGCGGTACCGCGGGGCCGCTCGACGTCGGCATCGGCACGGCGATCCGCCTCAACAACACTCAGTACGACAACACGGTCCGCGATCTCCTCGGGACGACGCTCACGCCGTCGACGGCCTTCCCGCCCGACGAGACCTCGCTGGGCTTCGACACGCTCGGCGGCACGCTGCTGGATCAGCCGGAGCGCCAGCAGGCGTACCTCTCGGCGTCGTCGGACCTCATCAACGAGCTCTTCGCGCGCGCGGCGACGGACTCGACTTACCAGCGCCTCGTCGCTTGCGACTACACGAAGGGCGCCGCTTGTCAGAAGACGATCTTCACGTCGTTCGCGACCAAAGCGTGGCGCCGCCCCGTCGTCGACGCCGAGCTCGCGCCGTACACGACGCTGGCCGCGGCTGGCGCGACGCCGAAGGACGGCATGATCGCGGCCATGCGCGCCGTCCTCATGTCGGCGAACTTCCTCTACCGCCTCGAGCACGACCCCGATCCGAGCGCGACGACGAACGCCCCGCATCGTCTGACGGCCTATGAGCTGGCGACGCGCCTGTCGTACTTCCTGTGGGCTTCGATGCCCGACGACACGCTGTTCGCCGACGCGGCCGCGGGCAAGGTGCTCACCAACGCCGGCCTGCAGGCCGAGGTCACGCGCATGCTCGGCGATCCGACGCACGAGCGCGCGCTCGTCAACACCTTCGGCGCCGAGTGGCTCGACCTGGGCGCCATGCAAGCGATCACGCCCGACCCGACGCTGTACCCGCAGTTCAACGAGGACATCCGCTCCGCGATGGTCGAGGAGACCGAGCGCTTCGTCCTCGACTACCTGTCGAACGGCCAAGCGATCCCCAAGATGTTGAGCGCCGACTTCACCTATGTGAACCCGGCGCTCGCGGCCTACTACGGCATGCCGGCCGTCACGGGCACTGGCTACACGCGCGTCCCCGTGGCCAGCGCGAACCGCTCGGGCGGCCTGCTGACGTTGGGCGCGTACCTCTCGGGCGTCTCGAACCCGAACCGCACGTCGCCGACGAAGCGCGGCCTCTACGTGCTCGACCGCCTGCTGTGCTCGGCGCCGCCCCCGCCCCCGGCGGGCGTCAACCTGAGCGCCATCGACACGTCGAACACGAACCAACCCATCCGTCAGCGCCTCGCCGCGCACCAGGCGACGGGCGCGGGATGCGCCGCGTGCCACAAGACCATGGACTCGATCGGGCTCGGGCTCGAGAACTTCGACGCCGTGGGACGCTACCGCGCGAACGACGAGTTCGGCGCCGTCGACGCGAGCGGCCAACTGGCGAACGGGAGCGGGACAGAGGTCAACTTCGACGGCGTGAACCAGCTGTCCGCGATCCTGGCGACCGACCCGCGGCTCGTGCCGTGCGTCGTGCAGACGATGCTGACGTTCTCGATCGGCCGAGACTTCTCGCACGACACGGACCTGCGCGCCCAGCTGGCGCAGGCGGCGGGCAGCGGGACCGCGACCTTGAACGGCGTCGTCGACACCGTCGTGATGAGCGACGCCTTCCGGAGCCGGCGCGCGGCCCTTGCGAGCGAGGTGATGCAGTGAAGATGAGCAAGCGATACGGGCGGCGCGCGTTCCTGGGCGGCGCCGCGGGCGTCGTCATCGGCCTGCCGTTCCTCGAGACGCTCGCGCCACGCAAGGTCGGCGCCGCGAGCGCGGCGCCCAAACGGTTCCTCGGCTACTGGTACCCCAACGGCTACTACATGGACGACTGGCATCCCACGGGCGCGGGGACCAACTTCACGTTCGGCCTCAACAACGGCGCTGGCAGCCGCTTCTTCATCGACGGCCTCGACACGTACCCGGCGTCCGAGGACGGCCCCGGCCTCGACTCGATCAAGAACCAGGTGCTCATGATCTCGGGGCTGCAGAACACACACCAGGCCGCGATGGTCCCCGGCGATCACTCGGGCGGCACCGGCGCGTTCCTCACCGATCGCTCGGTGTCGATGGACGTCAACGCCAAGATGGGCGGGCCGTCGATCGACTACGTGATCTCGCAGGCCATCGGCAAGGGCACGAAGGTGCCGTACCTCGCGATGGCCGGCGAGACGGCGCGCCCGCCCGGCGTGTTCTGCGACAGCGGCTTCTCGTGCGCCGTGGGCGATCACATCAGCTTCGACAGCAACGGCAACCCGCTGACCCGCTTCGACAACCCGGGGCAGATCTTCGACCAGCTGTTCATGGGCCTCACGCCGGGGATGACGACGACGCAGGCCGATGCCATGGCGACGGCGATGCGCGCGCAGGACAAGAGCGTGCTCGACCTCGTGACGGCCGAGGCGACGTCGCTCGAGGGGAAGCTGTCGCGCCAAGACAAGCCGCGCCTCGACGAGTACCTCACGAGCGTGCGCCAGGTCGAGCAGCGCATCGCGGCCTTGCAGACAAACATGCCCATGGCGTGCATGCCGCCGAAGCGCGTGTCGACGCCCTTCAACCTCGCCGACCCGCGCGGCACGATCGACATCGCGCACGCGCTCATCGCGCTGGCGTTCCAGTGTGACGCCACGCGCGTCATCAGCTTCCAGTGGGGCAACAGCACGACCAACCGCCCGCACACGATGATCCA
>DATAZS010000362.1:0-16380 GCA_036271915.1 Polyangia bacterium | reverse complement strand
GCAATCCTGGGCCGGCCCAACGTCGGCAAATCGACGCTGCTCAACCGTATCGTCGGCGAGAAGCTGGCGATCGTCACTCCCAAACCGCAGACCACGCGCAACCGCATCGTCGGCGTCTGGAACGGCCCCGCGGGCCAGATCGTATTCGTCGACACGCCCGGCGTGCACGGAGAGCGAAAGGCGCTCAATCGCTTCATGGTCCAGGAAGCCATGGGCACGATCGAGTCCGCCGACGCCGCGCTCCTTGTCATCGACGCGAGCGATCGTCGTCCCGGCAACGAGGAGAAGCAGATCCTGCGCGAGCTCAAGGCCGCGCGCCGGCCCACCGTGCTCGCGCTCAACAAGGTCGACAAGGTCAAGGACAAGGGCGCGCTGCTGCCGCTGCTCGCAGAGTGGGAGCAGACGGCGAAGTTCGAGGCCCTCGTGCCGATCTCGGCGCTCAAGAGCAAGAACCTTGCGCCCATCGTGAGCGAGCTCGTCAAGCTGTTGCCGCAGGGCGAGCCGGTCTACGGCCCCGAGATGCTCACCGATCGCACGGAGCGCTTCCTGGCCGCCGAGCTCGTGCGCGAGCAGATCTTCCTCATGACGCGCCAGGAGCTGCCGTACGCCGTCGCCGTCGACATCGAGTCGTGGGAGGAGCGCGCGCGCCCCGACGGCACGAGCGACGTCGTCATCACCGCCTCGATCCTCGTCGAGCGCGACTCGCAGAAGGCCATCGCCGTGGGCAAGGGCGGGTCGATGATCCGCGAGGTCGGCACGAAGGCGCGCGCCGAGATCACGGCGCTGCTGGGGCGGCCCGCGCACCTCAAGCTCGAGGTGAAGGTCGATCCCGAGTGGACGACGTCGCCTGAGGCGCTGCTGCGGCTGGGGTATCGGTCGTGAAGCCGCAGCCGCGACGCCGTCCGCCGCCGTCGACCGCCGACGATCCGTCGCTGCCGCTCGTCGCGCTCGTGGGGCGGCCCAACGTCGGCAAGTCGTCGCTGTTCAACCGCCTCGTCGGTGGACGGCCCGCGCTCGTCGAGGACATGCCGGGCGTGACGCGCGATCGCCGCTACGCCGTCGCCGAGTGGGGCCCCGCGCGCTTCCGCGTCGTCGACACGGGCGGCCTCGATCCGTCGGCCGAGGGCATCCTCAAGGCCATGCGCCGGCAGACGTTGCGCGCCGTCGACGAGGCGGCCGTGCTCGTGTTCGTGCTCGACGTGAAAGAGGGCGTGACCTCCGTCGACGGCGACGTCGCGAAGGTGCTGCGCCGCGCGGGCAAGCCCGTCATCGTCGCCGCCAACAAGGTCGACTCCGAGCACCGCGAGGCGGCCGCCGCCGAGATCTTCCGACTGGGCTTCCCCGACGTGTTCCTGATCTCGGCCTCGCACGGTCGCGGCACGAACGACTTCCTCGACGCCGTCGTCGAAGCGCTCGGCCCCGCGGCGCGCGCCGCGCACGAGCGCGCCGCCGAGGCCGACCTCGCCGTGCGGGACGACGGCGCCATCGAAGCTGAGCGCGTCAGCGTCGGCGACGGCCAAGACGACGGCGACGGCCAAGGCGATGACGACGAGGCCACGGACGCGCCGCTCCCGAAGGACGCGCCCACGGGTCCCTTGCGCCTCGCCTTCGTCGGCAAGCCGAACGTCGGCAAGTCCTCGCTCGTCAACCGCCTGCTGGGCGAGGAGCGCGTGCTCGTGCACGACGCGCCCGGCACGACGCGCGATCCCATCGACACGCCGTTCAGCTTCGCGGGCCGCGAGTACGTCCTCGTCGACACGGCGGGCCTGCGCCGCCGCCGCTCGATCGACACGCTCACCGAGCACGTCGCCGCGAAGATGTCGCGCGACCAGCTCGAGCGCTGCGACGTCGCCGCGCTCGTCATCGACGCGCGCGAGGGCGCGACGTCGGAGGACGCGCGCCTCGCGAGCCTCATCGAGGCCTCGGGCCGCGCCGCGCTGCTCGTGCTCAACAAGAAGGATCTCGTCTCGCGTAAGGAGATCGACAAGCGCGTCGAGGCCACGCGGGAGGAGCTCGCCTTCATGAGCTTCGCGCCCGTCGTGCTGACGTCGGCGTCGACGGGCGCGGGCGTGACGGCCATCGCGACCGAGGCCGCGCGCCTGCTCGCGCAAGCGTCGCGCCGCATCTCGACGGGCCGCCTCAACAAGCTGTTCGAGGGCATCGTCGCGCATCACCCGCCGCCGTCCGGCCCCGCGGGCCGCCACGTGCGCCTCTACTACACGACACAGACGGGCGTCCGCCCACCCACCTTCGTCGTCAGCACGAACAACCCCGAGGACATCAAGGAGGACTACCTCCGGTTCCTCACGAAGCAGCTCCGCAAGGCGTACGGCTTCGAGGGCACGCCCATCCGCATCGCGCTGCGCGCGCGCCGCAAGAAGATCAAGCCCGCCCAAGGCCGCCGCGACGAGCGCTAGAAAATCCGGGACAGGCGCAGCGTGAACGAGAAGGCGAGGGGGTTCTCGCCGAGCTCGAGGTAGTTGTTGTAGAGGTCGGCGGGCGCGAAGATGTATTGCGCGCTCGCGCCCCACGCCCAGCGCGTCGTCAGCAGGTAGTCGGCGCCGATGACCGTCTCGGCCGCGAAGGAGTTGTGCGCGGGGAGGCCGCCGCCGCTCCACTGCACGAGCCCGAGGTCGACGCTGATGTACGGCACGAGGCGCAGGACGTCGAAGGTGTAGGTCACGCCCGCGAGCGCCGTCGTCGCGCGCAGCGTGCCGCCCTTCGTGACGTTCTTGACGGCGGGCACGGGGTGCTCGAGCACACCCAGCGACGCGCGCGCCGCGAACGCCTCGAGGAACCCATATTCGACGTCGAGCGCGCCCGCCGGTCCCCACGACGACGTCGGGAAGCCCGTCGCGTTGGCCGCGCCGAGCCGCGCCGACACCTGCCACTCGTCCTCGCCCACGGCGCGCGCTTGCCGCGGCACCATCATCACGCCCGACGCCACCAATGCGCCCGAAAGGGCCAGGGCCGTGGCGCGCCTCACGACGGGCGACTATACACGACGGCCGCGAATTGACCCCGGGGGACCGCTCTGTTATCTCCACCCCGTGGCAAAACGTCTTTCGAAGAGAGAGCTCAGGCAGCCCGACGAGTTCGTGACCTTCTGGTCCCGCGCCGCCGAGCAGGCGACGCGCTTCGCGAACGAGCGCCGGAGCACGTTGCTCATCGGCACGACGATGCTCGTGACGGTCATCATCGGCGCCATCGTGTTCTCCTCGCTGTCCGAGCGCCGCGCGAAGACGGCGACCCTCGCGCTCACGCGCATCGAGCACATCGCGACGGCCGACCTGCGCCCCGAAGGCACGCCCACGACGAACCCCGACGGCACGCCGCTGCCCGACGACGGCGTTCCGCACTTCAAGACCGACAAGGAGCGGGCAGAGGCCGCGCTCAAGGAGCTGGACGCCTTCCTCGCGGGCGGCGCCGGCCCGCTCGGCGCCGAGGCGCGCCTCGAGCGCGGCGCGCTCTTGCTGTCTCTCGGCCGCGCGCCCGAGGCCATCACGACCTATCAGGAGCTGCTGGGCGGCAAGCTCGACGAGCGGCTGCGTTTCCTCGCGCGCGAGGGCCTCGGCTACGCGCAGCAGGTCAAGGGCGACCTCGACGCGGCGGGCGCGACGTTCGACAAGCTGTCCGAAGACGCCGCCGTGTTCGGCGACTCGGGGTTCTACAAGGACCGCGCCGGCTTCCACAAAGCGCAGATCGCCGAGCTGCGAGGCAACGCGGCGGACGCCAAGCGACTCTATAAAGAAGTGCTCGACAAGAACCCGACCACCTCGCTGCGCGAAGAGATCTCGAATCGGCTCGCGGTCCTCGAGCTGAAGTGACGCCGGCCCGTCCCGGCGCGCTCCGCTTCGCCCTCGCGTCGACGCTGGCCCTGGCCGCCTGCGCGGCGCCCGGGCGCATGAGTGATCCCGCCGATCGCCACGCGCACCCGGCGGGGCTGCTCCAGGTGCGCTGGCGCGTCACGCTGCACGAGCACGGCCTGTTCGAGCCTGCGCCCGAAGAGTGCGCCACGGGCGTCCTCGCCGACGGGCGCCTCGTCGTGGGCTCGCGCGCCGGCTCTGTCGTGGGCATCGACCCGACCCACGGCGACATTCAGTGGGCGCTCGGCGTCTCTGGCGGCGTCGATGGCGTGGCCCGCTACGACGCTGCCGCTGATCAGGTCTACGTCGGCGCCGACGACGGCTCCTTCTACGCGCTCGACGCCAACCGCGGCGCCGTGCGCTGGTCGTATCGCGCGAAGGGCGCCATCGAGCGCGGCGCCGAGTTCGGCGGCACGGGCGCCGCGAGCGGCCTCGTCTACGTCGCGACGGCCGCCGACCGCGTGTTCGCGCTCGAGTCCGCGACGGGCAAGTGGCGCTGGCAGTACGACCGCGAGACGCCCGAGGGCTTCACGATCCACGGCTACTCGGGCCCGCGGATTCACGGCGGCCAGATCTACGCCGGCTTCTCCGACGGCTACCTCGTCTCGCTCGGCGCCGGCACGGGTGAGGTCCAGTGGGCGCGCTCGCTCGCGTCGGCCTCGGACCAGTTCGTCGACGTCGACGCGACGCCGACGTTCTCGGTCGGCCCCAAGCCAGCGGGCGCGACGGGCGACGTCCTCTTCACGTCGTCGTACTCAGGCGGCCTCTATGCCGTCGACGCGCGCGACGGCAACGTGCGCTGGCGCGACGGCATCGAGGGCGCGGGCACGGTCACCCAGCAGGACAACCGCCTGTACTTCGCGGCGCCGCGCCAGGGTCTGCACGCGACCGACCTCGAGGGCCACGTCGTGTGGCGCCAAGGCCTGACCGAGGCGGGCGATCTGACGACGCCCATCGTGATCGGCCGCTACCTCGTGTTCTCGGGCAGCCGCGCGGGCCTCTTCGTCGTCGACCGCGAGAACGGCGATCTGCTCGAGGTTTTCAACCCGGGGCCCGGCATCTGCGCGGCACCGACCGTCGATCTCGCGGCGCGGCGGCTGTACATCCTGTCGAACGGCGGCGCGCTCTACGCGCTCGACCTCGGCTGAGCTCGCCAGGGGCCGAGCCGGATCAGGCGCCCGCGGACACGCCGCGGCCGTACAGGCTCTCGCCCATGGCCTCGATGCGACGCACGAGCTCTTTGATGCGGCGGTTGCCGCCCGCGTCGCGGGCCTTCCATTCGACGCCGAAGCCGATCTCGCCACCAGCGTGATCAGCCCGTCCGCGCCACGCGACGCGCGCCGACAGCGGCATGGCGATCTCCGCGCCCGGCGGCGAAACCTTGAGGACGACGTCGATGTCGGCGGGCAGGGGATCGGCCGTGCGCACGAACGCGCCACCGCGCCCGATGTCGAGCAGCGTGCCGTTGTTGTCCTGCAGCGCGCCGGGCACCTGCCAGGTCACGGGCAGCTCGACGGGCAGACGCTGGTGGCGCCGCGCCAGCTGCTCGGACGAGTCGCCGCGCGCGACGCTCACGAGGTACTCGCGCGTCGCCGCCTCGGTGGCCAGGAACTCGATGCCGATGCCCGCCTTCGTCTTCGTGCTGTGCTTGCCCGGCCGCCGCCAAACGACGAGGCCGCGGAGCAGCATCGGGCTGCGGCGCTTCCCCAAGCGCACCGAAACGACGACGGCTTCGCCGATCGCGAGCGGCTTCCGGGTGGGGAAAAAGATCCCTCCGTTGGCCGGCTCCGGCAGATAGTGGTCGAGAAAAGCCCCGCCACTCGCGAAATGCGCTTTGAGAATCGTCATGTGGGGAAGTGAAGGAGATTGTACTATAGAGAAGTTAGACTTTGTAAAGTGGATTGCGACAACCTTGTTGACCGCTGACTTCGACTACGTCCTTCCTGCAGACCGCATCGCCGCGATACCGGCTCACGCGCGCGACGAATCTCGCCTTTTGGTCATGCGGCGCGGCGGTGGGACTCCCAACAAGCACGGGCACTTTCGCGATCTGCTCGCGCATCTGCCCACGCGCAGCTTGCTCGTCCTCAACGACACGCGCGTCCTGGCGGCGCGTCTGCACGCCCGGAAACCGACGGGGGGCGTCGTCGAGCTCCTTTTGACGCGAGGCGTTTCCGTGGCGCCAGCGCCGGACGGGTTTTCGGAGGCCTGGGAGACGCTCGGGCGCAACCTCGGCAACGCGCCCGTGGGGCTGCGCCTGGAGGTTGGCGGCCCCGCCGCCGTGAGCGCGACGATCGTCGAGAGGGGTGACGAGGGACGATTCGTCGTGCGCCTCGAAGGGCGCGGCGCGCCGTCGTTGACCGCCGTGCTCGACACCATCGGGGAGATTCCCTTGCCGCCTTACATCGAGGCCGCGAGGCGCGAGGCGGGCGGCGTGCCGCCCGTCGACGACCGCGACCGCTATCAGACGGTCTACGCCAGCGCGCCCGGCGCCGTGGCGGCGCCCACGGCGGGGCTGCACTTCACGGAGGCGCTGCTGGGCGATCTACGCGCGCGCGGACACGAGATCGCGACCGTCACGCTGCACGTCGGGCCGGGGACGTTTCGCCCCGTGAAGACCGACGACGCGCGGGCGCACCGCATGGACGTCGAGCACTACGCGATCCCCGAGGCGACGGCGGCGGCCGTCGCGCGCGCGCGCGACGAAGGTCGCGCCGTCGTCGCCGTGGGCACGACGGTCGTGCGCACGCTCGAGGCCTCGGCGCGCGCCAATGCCGGGCGCGTCGTCGCGGGCGCGGGCGCCACGGATCTTTTCATTTTGCCGGGCGACGCGTTCACCGTCGTCACGGGCCTCGTGACGAACTTCCATTTGCCACAGTCGACGCTGCTCATGCTCGTGTGCGCGTTCGCGGGGACGGAGCACACGCTCGCGACCTACCGCGAGGCCGTCGCCAACGACTACCGCTTCTACAGCTACGGAGACGCCATGCTGATCCTGCCGGAGGCCACCGCGTGAGCGTCTTCCGCGTCGAGGCGCGCGCGGGCGAGGCGCGCGCGGGCGTGCTCGAGACGGCGCACGGCCCCGTCGAAACGCCCGTCTTCATGCCCGTCGGCACGCAGGCGACGGTGAAGGCGCTGTCGTCGGACGATCTGCGGCGGCTCGGCCCGCAGATCATCCTCGGCAACACGTACCACCTCGCGCTGCGCCCCGGCGCCGAACGCATCGCCGCGCTGGGCGGCCTGCACAAGTTCATGGGGTGGACGAGCGCGATCCTCACGGACTCGGGCGGCTTCCAGGTGTTCAGCCTGCGCGACCGCTGCAAGATCGACGAGGACGGCGTGACGTTCCGCTCGCACATCGACGGCTCGGCGCAGCGCCTCACGCCCGAGCGCGCCATGCAGATCCAGGCGCTGCTGGGCAGCGACGTCGCGATGGCGTTCGATCACTGTCCGCCGTCGGACGCGCCGCGCGCCGACATTGAGGACGCGATGGCGCGCACGACGGCGTGGGCGCGGCGCTCGATCGCGACGACGCCCGCGCCGGGACAGCTGCGCTTCGGCATCGTCCAGGGCGGCACGCACCTCGATCTGCGGCGGCGACACCTCGGCGAGATCGGCGCGCTCGGCTTCGACGGTCTCGCGCTCGGCGGCCTGGGCGTCGGCGAGGCGCCCGAGATCATGTATGACGTCATCGCCGCCGTCGCGCCCGAGCTGCCCGCCGATCGTCCGCGATACCTCATGGGCGTCGGCACGCCGAAGGACATCTGGACGGCCATCGGCGCGGGTGTCGACATGTTCGACTGCGTGATGCCGACGCGCAACGCGCGCAACGGACACCTCTTCGTGCGCGCGGGCCGCCTGCGCATCGCGAACGCGCAGTACCGCGACGATCCGCGCCCCGTCGAAGAAGGCTGCCCGTGCGAGTGCTGCGCGAATTACAGCCGCGCGTACCTCGCGCACCTCTTCCACGCCGAGGAGCTGCTGTTCTATCGCCTCGCGAGCGCGCACAACCTGCAGCACTACCTCGATCTCGCGCGCCGCGCGCGCGCGTGCATCCGCGCCGGGGCGTTCCCGACCGCGCCGTGGTAAAGGACGGCGCATGGCGAAGCGGGTCGGGGTCATCCTGTCGGGCTGTGGGCACCGTGACGGCAGCGACGTCGCCGAGACGATGCTGGCGTTCCTCATGCTCGATCGCGCGGGCGCCAAGGTCGTCTGCGCCGCGCCCGACCGCGAGCAGCGCGAGGTCGTCGATCACCTGCACGATCTCGCGGCGACCTCGATCGTGACGCCGTCGGTGACGTCGTCCGAGCCGCGCAACGCGCGCGTCGAGGCGGCGCGCCTCGCGCCCGGCGAGGTGCTGCCGCTGTCGGCGCTCGATCCGAATCGGCTCGAAGGTCTGCTGATCCCGTCGGGCCGCGGCGTCGTGACGCTGCTGTCCGACTACGCGGAGAAGGGCGTGATCTGCGCCGTCGATCCCGACCTCGCGCGTGTCATGAAGGCGCTGCTCGGCGCGAAGAAGCCCATGGGCTTCCTCGGCCTCGCCGCCGTGCTCGCGGCGCGCGTGCTCGGCCCCGTCGCGGGCGTGCGGCTCACGCTCGGCTCGAAGGCGGGCGTCGCCGCGAAGCACGCCGCCATCATGGGCGCCGATGTGCGCCCTGGCACGATCGACGACGTCGTCGCCGACGAGAAGGCCCGCGTCTACTCGACGCCCGGCCTCGAGGCCGAAGGCGCACGCCTCGCCCAGGTCGCGAAGGCCATCGAGAAGCTCGCGCGCGCGCTCACGTCAGGCCCACGCCAACAGCCGCGACCTCCGCAGTCTTCGCGTCCCGTGCCCGAGCGTCCGCGCTTCGAGCCGAAGCCAGCGCCGTCCGGCGTCGATCCCGTCCGCCGCGCCCCGCGATAGAGGCGCGCGCGGCCTACGAGTCGAGGCCGCGGTTGCGCTTGATCTGATCGAGGACCTTGCCGTACTCGACCTCCCACGTGGAGGTCCCTTCCTGCAGGTTCTTGATGCGGCGGCGAACCTCCTCGTCGAGCTCGTCGTCGACCTGCATGTGCTTCTTGAGCACGACGGCCATGCGCTTGCGCATGACGTTGTCGTCCGAAAAGATCTCGGCGATGTGCGGCGACTGCATGAACGACTCGAGCATCTGCGTCGTCATCCACTCGAGCCCCTCGTCGCCGAGGGCGAAGGCCTTCTCGCCCGCGAGCGCGCGCTTGATCTTGCCGAACTGCTCGTAGGGCAGGTTCTTCTTCTCGAGCATGTCCTTGGCCTTGTCCGTGATCTCGCGATCGACCCGGATGTACTCCTTGAGCACGGCCTGCACGTCCATCTCGGCCTCGGCGCGATCCTCGACCTCGATGTCACCGGCATCGACGAGAGCCTTGACGATCTCGCTGCCAACGGCCGGAATTTTCCCACTATAAAGACGCATCTGCTTGGCCTTATAGGGGTCGGGGCAGCCGCAGTCAAGACGACCTGACGCGGGGAGCCCAGAAAACATCCACCGGCCGTGTTTGTGTATGCTCCGGCCGCGTGCTGCTCCCGCTGCGAGACAACATTCCGCGCGTCCGTTTTCCCGTGGCGACGCTCATACTCGTCGCCGCGAACACGCTGGTTTTCCTGTTCCAGTGGTCGTTGACGGCGCGCGGCCAGGAGCTGCTCGTCGCGACGGCCGGCGCCATCCCGTACGAGATCGTCCACGGCGTCGACATCGGCCCGCGCGATCTGTTCCCGCTGCCCGGATCGATCTGGACGTCGATGTTCCTGCACGGCGGGTGGCTGCACCTCATCGGCAACATGTGGTTCCTCTGGCTCTTCGGCGACAACGTCGAAGACGCGCTCGGCCCCCTGCGCTACGTGCTCTTCTATTTTCTCGTCGGCACCGTCGGCGCGCTCGCGCAGTGCTTCGCGATGCCGTCGTCGACGGCGCCCATGATCGGCGCGTCGGGCGCCGTCGCGGGCGCGCTCGGCGCCTACGTCATGCTGTATTCGCGCGCGCGCATCGACACGCTCGTCATGATCCCGTTTCTGTGGCCGGTCATCAAGGTGCGCGCCTGGGTGTACCTGGGCCTGTGGTTCATCGGGCAGTTCCTGCTGGAGGCCGGCTCGGGCGTCGCGTGGATGGCGCACGTGGGCGGCTTCATCGCGGGCGCTGGGCTCGTGCGCCTCCTCGCGCCGCGGCCCACGGTGCGCGCCGTCGACGTCGAGTACATCCCGCCACCGAATCGTCGTTGGTGACCGCAACACTCTTGACACCTGCGTCCCGACGAGCAAAATCGCGCGCGCAACGAGGCGGCTTAGCTCAGCTGGTTAGAGCAGGCGTTTCATACGCGCCGGGTCCGGGGTTCGAGTCCCTGAGCCGCCACAACGAACAAGATGAAGCGAGTCGAAAAACCCTGGGGTCATGAGCTCATCTGGGCGGTCACGGACCGCTACGTGGGCAAGGTGCTGCACATCAAGAAGGGCGAGAAGCTCTCGCTGCAGTACCACAACCTCAAAGACGAGACCGTCATGGTGTGGACGGGGCGCATGCGCTTCGAGCACTTCACCGAGGGGCAGGCGCCGCAGCACACCGACATGGGACCGGGTGAGGCGTTCCACGTCACGCCGGGGCTGCGTCACCGCATGATCGCGCTCGAGGACACGGACGTGTTCGAGGTCTCGACGACCGAGCTCGACGACGTCGTCCGCATCGAGGACGCCTACGGCCGCCAGGGCACCTCCAAGGCTTAGCGGAAGGCTTAGCGCCGCTACGCGCGTCGGCTGCGAGCTTGACGGCGACGACGATGCCGCGCTAAATCCCACCTCCTCATGTACGACACGTCTGACATTCGCAAGGGCTTGAAGATCATGCTCGACGGCTCGCCTTACACCGTCGTCGAGTTCCAGTTCGTCAAGCCGGGCAAGGGCGCTGCGTTCACGCGCACGAAGATGAAGAACCTGCTGTCGGGCGGCGTCATCGAGCGCAACCTGCGCTCTGGCGACAAGCTCGAGCCAGCGAACGTCGAGACGAAGACGATGCAGTACCTCTACAAAGAGGCGGAGTCGTACGTGTTCATGGACACGACGACGTACGACCAGGTCTCGATCGTCGAGGCGACGATCGGCGACTCGAGGGACTTCATGCCCGAGAACATCAACGTCGAGGTGTTGTTCTTCAACGACCGCGCCGTCGGCGTCTCGCTGCCGAACTTCATCGAGCAGGCCATCGTGTCGACCGAGCCCGGCTTCAAGGGCGACACGTCGACGGGCGCGACGAAGCCCGCGAAGATCAGCACGGGCGCGCAGGTGAACGTGCCGCTGTTCATCAACGTGGGCGACGTCGTCAAGATCGACACGCGCACGGGCGACTACCTCGAGCGCCTCTCGCGCGCCTAGCGCGCAATGCGCAATGGCTGACGAGCGGGCGCGCCTCGCGGGCCGTCGTGGCGCGCTCGAGGCACGGTCGCGCATCGTGCGCGCGGCGCGCGCGTGGTTCGAGCAGGAAGGGTTCCTCGAGGTCGAGACGCCCGCGCGCGTGCGCGCGCCCGGCCAGGAGATCCACCTCGACGCCATCGCGAGCGGAAGCGGAAGCGGGCCGGACGGAGACGCCCGTTGGCTCGTGACGTCGCCCGAATACCACATGAAGCGCCTGCTGGGCGCCGGCTTCGAGCGCATCGCGCAGATCGGCAAGGCGTGGCGGGCAGGGGAGGTGGGGCCCCACCATCAGCCCGAGTTCCTCATCGCCGAGTGGTACCGCGCGGGCGCGCCGCTCACGGCGATCGCCGACGATTGCGAGGCGCTCGTGCACGTCGCCGCGCGCGCGGCGGGCGCGACGAACGCGGCCCTCGACCTCTCGGGTCCCTTCGAACGAACGACCGTCGGTGAGGTCGTGAAGCTCCACGCGGGCGTCACGCTCGTGGGCGACGAGAGCGTCGACGCGCTCGCCGGCAAGGCGCGCGCCGCGGGCATCGACGTCACGGGGCGCGCGACGTGGGACGACGTCTTTTTCCAGATCTGGCTCGATCGCGTCGAGCCGCAGCTCGGCCGCGGGCGCCCGACGTTCGTCTTCGACTGGCCCGCGCCGCTGGGCGCGCTCGCGCGCCGCAAGACCGACGACCCGCGTCTCGTCGAGCGCTTCGAGCTCTACGCGAACGGCCTCGAGCTCGCGAACGCCTTCGGCGAGCTGACCGACGCCGACGAGCAGCGCGCGCGTTTCCTCGACGAGTCAGCGACGCGCGGGCGCCTCGGCAAGACCGTCTACGCGCTCGACGAGCGCCTGCTGGCGGCGTTGCCGCACATGCGTCCCACGTCCGGCGTCGCGCTCGGCATGGACCGCCTCATCATGCTCGTGCTGGGCGCGGCCGACATCCGCGACGTCGTCGCCTTCGCCGACGACGAGGTCTAGATCTTCTCGCGGACCCAGATCGCCTCGCGGCCCTCGAGCTTGTCGATCCACTTGGGGACGTCGGCGACGTGGCGACCCTCGGGCAGGATCTCGAGGTAGCGGCCCAGCGTCGCGACGGCGGCGGCGCGGTCCGGCGCCAACCGTTCGGCCTGGCGACGCAACGCGAAGAACAATTCGTCGTCGACCGCCTCGGGATCGAGCGCGCTCGCGCTCGCGTCGAGACCCAACGCGCGCTCGTAATCGGCGGCCGCCTCGTCGAAGCGATCGAGCGCCGCCAGGGCCTGGCCGCGGTTGAAATGCGCCTCGGGCTCGCCCGGCGCGGCGGCGAGCTCGGCCCCCGCGGCGACGATGGCCTCCTCGAAGCGGCCTTCGTCGCACAACTTGCGGGACCGTAACTGGCCGTAGCTCATGGGGCGCGGAGGATAGCGCATCCTTGACCCCCGATCCCCTTCCTGCTATGCGTTTGCCCGGCTGGAGGCCCTTACTTTGAACCATTTCCTCGTCAATTTGGCGCAAGCCGCGGCACCGTCAGCAGCATCGGGCCCCGGCGGCATGTTGCTCCCCATGATCGCGATGGTGGGCATCTTCTACTTCCTCGTGCTGCGCCCGCAGTCGAAGAAGGCCAAGGATCACACGGCGATGCTCTCCGAGCTCAAGAAGGGCGACGAAGTCGTCACGCAGGGCGGGATCATCGGCAAGATCAGCGGCCTCACCGACACCGAGCTCACGCTGCAGGTGCAAGAGGGCGTTCGTCTGCGCGTGACGCGCGCATCCGTTCAGGGACGCTACGGCGCCTCCGTCCCGGCGAAGACCGATCCGAAGTCCGACGCGAAGGCTTCGTAGCCTCAGTCAGCCCCCCGCAACCTCCGCAACCGACGAACGAGAGATCTCATGGAACGCTCCTGGTGGTGGAAGGCAGCCCTGTACGGCGGACTCGTCGTGCTGGCGTGCCTCTACCTGGTCCCGACGCTGGTCCCCGACGAGAAGCAGCCGGCGTTCATCAAAAAGCATTTCCAGAAGCACATCCAGCTGGGCCTCGACCTTCAGGGCGGCCTGCACCTCGTCTACGAGGTCGATGTCGACAAGGCCGTCGGCGGCAAGGTCGATCGCCTCGCGTCCGACATCGAGGACAAGCTGCGCAAGGACAAGGGCGTCGCCGACCTGCTCGTGACGCGCGAGGGTCGCGACGACATCCTCTTCACCTTCAAGCCGCCGTCGGAGGCCGCGAAGTTCGACGACTCGATCCTCAAGGAGCACCGCCAGGATCTCGACCTCGTCGACCGCGACACGGCGAAGGGCACCGTGCGGCTGCGCCTCGATCCGAAGCAGGTCGACGACATCCGTGACTACGCGCTCCGTCAGGGCATCGAGACGATCCGCGGCCGCGTCGACAAGTTCGGCGTGTCGGAGCCCACGATCATCAAGAAGGGCACCGACATCATCGTCGAGCTGCCGGGCCTCAAGTCGGCCGACTTCGAGCACATCAAGTCGATCATCGGCCGAACGGCGCAGCTCGAGTTCAAGATCGTCGACGACGGCGCGGACTACTCGCGCAAGCTCATCGACTACCTCAAGGGCCCAGGCGCCGCGGCGACAAAAGACTCGGGCATCGAGCCCGTGCCTGAGTCTTGGACGGAGAAGGACTCCGGCAAGCAGCACGAGGACGTTTATCTGCGCGCGAAGTCGCGCGAGGCGCTGCAGAAATTCTTCGCGTCGCTGCCGCCCGAGCTGGCGGTGCCCGGCGACCACGAGATCGGGTACGAAGAGGTCCAGGGTCGCAACGACCAGGGTGAGCTCACGCCCGACAAGTCGTGGCGCACGTACTACCTGCACAAGCGCGCCGCGCTCACGGGTGAGTACCTGTCGAACGCCGACCAGACGTGGGATCAGCAGACGGGCCGCCCCGAGCTCTCGTACGAGATGGATCGGCAAGGCGCCGCCATCAACGAGAAGCTCACGGGCGACAATGTCGGTCGCAAGATGGCGATCGTCCTCGACGACCAGATCAAGAGCGCGCCCGTCATCGAGGGCCGCATCGGCGCGCGCGGCCGCATCACGCTGGGCGGCTTCGGCGATCCGATGGCCATGCAGCAAGAGGCCAAGGACCTCGTCGGCGTGCTCCGTTCGGGCGCGCTGCCCGCGCCGCTGCGCAAGACCTTCGAGACGCAGGTCGGCCCCACGATGGGCCGCGACGCCGTCAACAAGGCGAAGTTCTCGATGATCATCGGCGCCGTCCTCGTCGTGGTCTTCATGCTGATCTACTACCGAGGGGCCGGCATCATCGCGAACGTCGCCATGATCCTGAACATGCTCTTCATGCTCGCGATCCTCGCGGCCTTCGAGGCGTCGCTCACGCTGCCGGGCATCGCGGGCCTCGTGCTCACGATCGGCATGGCCGTCGACGCGAACATCATCATCTACGAGCGCATCCGAGAGGAATTGCGCCTCGGCAAATCGGTCCGCACGGCCGTCGACGCCGGGTTCTCGCGCGCGTTCTGGACGGTCTTCGACGCGCACGTCACGAACTTCGTCGCGGGCGTCGTCCTCTACTCGTACGGCTCGGGGCCCATCCGGGGCTTCGCCGTCACGCTCCTCGTCGGCATCGTCACCAACCTGTTCACCTCCTATTGGATGTCGCACTGGATGTTCGACGGTCTCGTCGGCCGCCGGGGCGCCCCGCGCGCGACCCTGTCGATCTAGGACCACGACCATGCCCGTTCAGAATCCCAAGCAGAAGTTCTTCGAGATCATCCACCCGGGTGCGAGCTACGAGTTCATCGGGAACCAGAAGTACTGGATCGCGATGTCGATCTTCCTCGTCACGCTCACGCTCGCGATGATTCCGCTCAACATGTTCGTCTTCAAGAGCCGCGGGCACGCGCTCAACTGGGGCGTCGACTTCCGCGGCGGCAGCGAGATCGTCGTCGAGTTCTCGAAGCCCGTCGAGGCGAGCGCCGTGCGCGAGGCGCTGAACGACATCCACCTCGGCGACGCCGAGGTCGTGAAGTACGAAGATCCCGCGGGCAAGAAGCTGTGGAACTTCATGCTGCGCGTGGGCTCCGTCTCGGTCGTGTCGGAGCAGCAGGCCAAGAAGATCCAGACCTCGCTCGCCAACGAGGGCGGGGCCTCGCTGCAGCACCTCGAGTGGTCCGAGGGCGGCGACAAGATCTACCTGCGCTATGACCGGCCCGTCGACTCGGCCTCGCTCAAAGAGTCGCTCAAGGCCATCGGCGTCAACAGCAACCAGGTGCAGCCGTTCGGCCGCGCCGACGAGCACACCTACGAGGTCACGCTCGTGGGCCTCGACGTCGAGATCCGCAACGCGCTCGACGCGCGCCTCGGCGCGGGCGCCGTCTCGGCGATCCCGCAGGTCGAGTCGGTGGGCGCCAAGGCCGGCAAGCAGCTCCAGGTCGACGCCGCGCGCTCGCTGCTCTACGCGATCCTCCTGATCATGGTGTACATCGCCTTCCGCTTCGACTTCCGGTACGGACCGGGCACGGTCGTCGCGCTGCTCCACGACGCCGTGCTCGTCATCGGCGCCTTCGCGGTCACCTACAAAGAGTTCTCGCTCACGACGGTGGCGGCCGTGCTCACGATCATCGGCTTCTCGATGAACGACACGATCGTCGTCTTCGACCGCATCCGCGAGAACGCCGCGCGCCTGCGCGACCGCAAGTTCGACCGCGTCGTCAACCAGTCGATCAATGAAACGCTCTCCCGTACGATCCTCACGAGCGCGACGGTGTTCTTCGTCACGCTCGCCATGAACATCTGGGGCGTGGGCGTCATTCGCGACTTCGCGTTCGCCATGAACGTCGGCGTCATCGTCGGCACCTACTCGTCGATCTTCATCGCGAGCCCGATCCTCATCTGGCTCAACGAGAAATTCATCGCGAGCCAGAAGCAGGTCCAGGTCCGCGGCCGCCGCGGCAAGGCCGACGAGCTCGAGGTCTGAGACTCCGCCGCGAAGCCCGGCTTCGCTGTGATAGTGTGCGCCGCAGATGCGGCCGCAGCATTGGGAAGCCGTCTCGGTTGATGCCGCCGTCGTCGTCGCGCTCGCGACGGCCCTGAAGATCCGACCGCTCACGGCGCGGATCCTCCTTGGCCGCGGCATCGCGGAGACGACG
>DATAZS010000361.1:0-9056 GCA_036271915.1 Polyangia bacterium | reverse complement strand
GAACGGCGAGCTCACGCTGCCGTTCGACGAGCTCGAGACGTTGAAGGCGAACGTCACCGCCGTGACGCCGCTCATCGCCGGCGACAAGAAGCTCAAAGAGACGGTCGACACCGTGAACGAGCTCCTCAAGACTCCATGGCTCCAGAGCTCGACCGGCGTCGCCGAGGGCCTCACGCAGCGCGTGCGGGAGGCGTTCGCGCAGGCCAACCGCATCTTGCCCGCGAGCTACCTCGAGACGCACACGGAGCGCATGCTGCTCGAGCAGCGGCACTACCAGAAGCGGACGATGTGGGGCGAGCCGTGGATTCGCAGCCTGCTCGTCCCGGCCAACGGATCGACGCCGATCCCCGCCTATCTGCCCGAGGCGCTGTCGAAGCACCTGCCGATGTTCCAGCGCTTCAAGGCGCGCGTCATCGCCGAGGCGCTGCTCCAGCAGGACGAGAACGAGGCGCAGCCCATCGCGCTCAAGGTCTTGACGCTCGGCCGGTGCGTGCAGCTGAGCGGCGTCGCGCAGCGGCGGCGGGGCGCACCGAAGCTCGTCGGCTGACGCGCCCAGCTACGCGTCGCGGAGCTCGTCCGACACGAGCGCGGTGACGAGGAAGCCTGCGCCGTCGAGGCCGAGGCCCTTCGCCTCGGCGGTGCCGGCGTCGACGGCGCGGCGCACCTCGACGTCGACGCGGTAGCCCGCAGTCGGATCGGCGATCTTGCGGATGTCGGGGAGCGGGCGCCACGTGCCGACCAGCACCTCGGAGCGAGAGCCGAACATCCACTCGACGCGCGCGTTCGGATAGCGCCGCCGCGACTCCCACCCTGCGTCGACGAAGAGCCCGTGGAGCGACTGCACGAGCGCGAGCGCCCCCTCCAGATCGAGGTAGCCGAGCTGCGGAGTCGAGCGAATCCGCGTGACGGTCTTCTTCGCCTCCACGAGCGAGTACACCGTCGGCGGGAGGGTGAAGCCGATCTTCGGATGATCCAGCCGCACGCGGTGCTTGCCCTGCGGCTGCACGCGCCACGCCCCGTCGAGCGACTCGGGCGCCGTCAGCACCACGTCCGAGGCCGTGACGATGTCGGCGAACGAGCTGCCCGGCGCGACGACGAGCGTGGGAACCTTCGTCTCTCCCTCGCTCGCCGCTTCGGTCACGCCACGCCTGCCGGGCTCGTCGGGTATTGGCCCCCTGCCGCGACGCCCTGCGCGCGCATCGCGCCGAGGTCGGTCTTCGGCGGGTCGGCGGGCGTCGCTCCGAGGGCCCCGCTGCCGGGCACGGCGGCGTCGTTGAAGGCCTGCTTCTGCGCGGCGTTGTCCTGTTGATGCGCCGTGATCGCCGCGCCGTCCGCCGAGCCGAAGCCGTCCTTCGCGTAGCTCGGCAGCCCGAGCTTGTCCGCATAGTCGCCGAAGTCGTCCGGGTGATCTTGATAGAGGAGCGCCATCGAGTACGCGTCGAGGAACAGCGCCGTGTCCGCCGTCGCGAGGACGGCCGACGCGAACGCCGACGCGTCGTCCTCGGCCATCCCGGCGATCGCGCCGATCGAGTCCGACGCGATCATCCCCGCGGCCGCGGCGGCGGCCTGGTACGCGAGCACCTCGGCCCACGGGAACTTCGGGTTGTTGAGGAAGAGGTCGGCCCATGCGCCGCCGATGATCTGGTTCCTCGCGCGCGGCTCGTCCTGCGCGGCGGCGATGACGTCCTCCGACGCCTTTCGGTACTGGTCCCACAGCGCCGCGGGCGCGTCGTCGCAGTTGACGTACACGTCGGGGCCGCCCTCGATCGACAGCGTGCCCTCGGCCTTGAACTGGAGACCGCCGCTCGCGACGATGGTCACGTTCGGGCCGTCGAGGGTGAACGTCGCCTCGCCCACCGTCGCGACGATCTTCTTGTCGAGCTTCTTCACGCTCGTCTTGCCGACGGTGACGTCGTGCTGCACGCCCGCCGAGGTCGCGTCGACGGCGCCGACGAACGTCTGCTGCGTGTCGCCGACCTGGAGCGTCCGGTCGTTGCCGGTCTCCTCGCGCTCGTCGTGCTTCACGAGCTTCCAGAGGTCCTTCTCGGCCTGCACGTAGACGTACTCGGCGCCTGCCATGTCTTCGAACAAGATCTCGTTGAAGCCGCCGTCGTGCGGCGACGTGTCGCTCTTGTAGGTGCTCACGGTCTTTCGCTTGGGGAGCGGATAGGGCACCTGGCTCGTGGCGTTGAAGAGGCGCCCGACCACGATGGGGTTGTCGGGGTCGCCCTCGAGGAAGTCGACGAGCACCTCTTGATCGATGCGCGGGAGGCGAAGGCCGCCGTACATCGGACCGGCCCAGTCCTGGCTGACGCGGAGCCAGCACGTGCGGTTGTCGTCGAAGTCGCCCTCGCGATCCCAGTGGAAGCGGACGCGCACGCGACCGAACTCGTCGGTGTAGATCTCCTGCCCCGGCGGGCCGACGACGATGGCGCTCTGGAGGCCGCTGATCTTCGGCTTCCGCATGCGGAGCTGAGGCTTGTAGTAGTCGTCGGTGAACACGGCGTGGCCGCGCAGCACCCACTCGCCGTCGTGCTTGCCGTGGATGTGCGACTCGATGGCGAGGAGCACCGATTGATTGAGGTCGTCGCGCGGGTGCACCATCTGGAAGCACATGCCCGGCGACAGATCGTGGCAGCTCGAGCGGTACGTGAGGTGGCGCTTGCCGACCCGCAGCGCGTCGATGCGCACGTCCGCGAGGACCGTGGCCTCGCTGTCGAGGCTCCGCGCCTTGCTCTTGTCGTCGGCCACGGGCGTCGACGCGTCGGCCTTGTCGGTCTCGAAGAGCGAGAAGTTCGGGTCGTACGTGTACTGCTCGTACTCGTCCTCGGGGCTCGGCGCGGGCTCGGCGACGCCGTCGACCGGCGCGTCGAGGCGGCGGCGGAAGTCGAAGTCGCGGATGACGACGGCGCCCGGCCGCACGTCGTGCATGAGCGTGACCTCGCTGACGAACTCGCCGCCGCCCTGCGACTCGTTCGGGTTGTCCGAGTACGGGATCGGGTCGCCGTAGCGGAGATCGCTCGTCTCGGGCGTGTCGTCGAACTGGAGGTGGGACTCGACCTCTTCGTCGTCGGGATCGTCCCAGAAATACCAGCTGATGCCCGACTCCTCGCAGATGCGACAGATGAAGTCGAGGTCGCTCTCGTTGTACTGGAGGCGGTACTCGTGGCGCGGATAGTCCTGCCGGTCGAGGTACCACTCCTGCTCGGTGATGCCGTACTCGGTGAGGATCGAGTCGATGATCTCGCGCGCGGTGAGGTGCTGGAAGATGCGGCTGTTGCGGCGGAGCGAGAGGCGCCACACGTCGGGCACGAGGCGGACCTCGTAGTGGCTCTGGCCGCCGTTGCCCTCGGCACGGAGCAGCTCGACGCGCGCGATCACCCCCGAGTAGCCGCGCCAGATGCCGACCGAGTTCTGCAGCGAGAACGTCGCGAGCTGACCCACGACGTCGTCGAACGGGATGTCCTCGAACCGCGACAAACAGATGAGACGCACTTCGAAGCACGCGTTCATCTGCTCGCGGACGGAGAACTGGCGCACCGTGAAGAGGTGGGTCGGATCCTCTTCTTCCTCGTCACCGATGCACAAGATGAGGTTTTCCAAAGGTCATCTCCTCCGTTTACGGTCGAATCACGAGCGTGCTCGTCACGACGTCGAGCACGCGTTGGTTGCGCATCCAGGCGAAGGCGTCGTCTTCGCGCTTCGAGCCGACGACTCCGGCGATCACCCACGCGCGCTCGTGCAGCATCACGCGGCAGCGCACCTCGCTCGCGCGGCCCTTGCGCGTGGCGCCGCACACGAGCACCCAGGACTTGTGGAACGGCGGGCGCGATGCCTCTTCTTCGAAGTCCTTGTCCTCGAGCTCGAACTCGTTCTCCTTCAAGACCTCGAGGAAGGCGGTCGCGGCGGCGCGCGGCACGCGCACGGCCGACCGCGCGACGACGGCGAAGCTCAGCTTGCCGAGGAGCTTCTCGTCGTCGTCCTGCTCTTGAATCGGGATCTGCGCGGCCTGAAAGCTCGAGACCTTCTGCGCCTCGGGCGCGGGCTGCACGAGCCACGACGCGGGCACGGCGACCTTCCACGTGAGGGGCACCTTGCTCTCGACCGTGTAGACCTTCTCGGCGAGGTGGCCGAACGTCTCGTCGAGCGCCTGGAAGGTCATCACGGAGATGAAGAAGTCGTCCGCGACCTTCGGGTAGTCGCCGAGCGAGGCGCGCATGTTCAAGAAGTAGATGCGCGGCCCCCACTTCGACGCGACGAAGCGACCGGCGTAGTCGGCGCCGCCCTCGTGCCAGGTCGCGACGACGTCGCCGAAGAGGCCGCCTCGCATCATGACGCTCTTCGAAGACACGATGTCCTTCGACTCGAGCTTGAGCGCCTCCTCGAGCCAGTACTGCGGGTCGATCTCCCACGGCATGAGCACGCCCATCACCTCGACGTCGCTCGGCGGGGCGTCGCGGTGGAACAGGCCGAGGCTCTGCGTCGGCGCGTCGGGCGTGGGCTGGTCTGCGCCCTCGGGCCCGAGCTTCGACGACTTGTGTACGCCGATCTTGAAATGCCACGCCGGGTCCGCACACCGCGTCTGCTTCACGGTGATGAAGTCGGCCCGCGCGCGCGCGGGGTCGGCCTGGGACGTCGGGTGCGGGAGCTTCTCGACCAACCCGTTCACCCTCCGAAGAAGACGGTCGCCATGCCCATGCGCACGGCATCCGGCGCGGGCGCAGGCGGCGGCGCGGGCGCGGCGAATTTCTTGCCGATGCTGATGTCGAGGTTGAGGCCGAGCCCGCCGAGGAGCTTCACGGCGAAGTCCGCGAGCACGTGCACGCGGCCTTGCGACTTGTCGTAGTAAGCGCCGCCGCCGGCCGACGCGCCGACGCCGATGGCCGCGGTGCCCTTCACGTTGATGTCGATCGACGAGTTCGGAAAGCCCATCCACCCGAGCGGGATGCCGACGCGGCCGGCCGCAGATCCCTGGACGAGGTTCGCCGACGCGCCCGCGTCCGCGACGACGCCGACGCGGTTTCCGTCGTAGCCCTGCAGCGCGTTCGCGCTCGCGTCCGCCTCGAGCCCGTCGCCCGTGACGCTGCCGGCGAGGTACGGGTTGTACTTGTCGCCCTTCGGCGCGATGTAGCCGCTCGCGGTGTCGCTCACGACGGCGGCCTTCGCGTCGGCCTTGACGCCGCCCATCTGCGCGTTGCCGCCGCCCTCGACCGAGCCCTTCGCGTAGCCCATGTCGGTGCCGAGCGAGCCGCCGAGCGTGAAGTCGCCCTTGTCGGTCGAGCCGCCGAGCGTGGCCGACGCGACGCCGACGCCGCCCTTCGCGGTGAAGCCCTCGCCCTCGCTCGACGCGCTGCCCTCGGCGTAGACGACCTTCAGCTGCGCGTTCTCGTCCTTCACGTCGTACACGACGCCGACGCCGCCGGCCGGCGAGGGGGGCGTCGCGCACGCGATCGCGTCGAGCCGGCGGGCGGCGCCGACGCCGTTGATGATGACGGTCTTCGACGCGCTGACGATCTTGCCGGGCGGATGGATGGGGCAGACGTGCGCGTCGCCCTTCCGCGCCGCCGGCAGGTAGCCGATGAGCACGTTGGTGGATCCCATGGCGACCATGCCGCCGTGGACGCAGGGATCGGTGATGCGAGCCGCTTGCTGGCACATGATTCGATCCTCCTGCTTACGGCGAGTTGATCTTCACGAGCTTGCCCAGGATGACCACGTCGCCGCCCGTCGACTTGATCGTGATGTCGCCCTTCGCCTCGACGCTGACGTTCGCGCCGTCGAGCATGAGCGTCGCGTCGCCGGTCGTGTACGTGAGCTTCTTGTCGATCATGTCGAGGCCGGTCGGCGTCCCGCCGCCGCCTCCCCCGCCGCCGTCCTTGCTCGGCGGCGAGATCTGCACGCTGTGGTGCGTGCCGACGACGAGCGAGTCGACCTTGCCGACGTTCGTCGTTCGGTTGTTGCCGACGGTGACCTGGCGATCGTTGCCGATCTGCTCGCTCTCGTCGTGCTTGACGAGCTTGTGCAGATCCTTCTGCGCCTGGATGTAGATGAGCTCCTTGCCCTTCGCGTCCTCGAACATGATCTCGTTGAAGCCGCCCGAGCCAGGCGACGAGTCGCTCTTCCACGTGCTCTTGGTCTTGTTGTCCGGCAGCTTGTAGGGGACGCGCGCCGTGTTGTTGTAGACGCGGCCGACGATGACCGGCTGATCGGGGTCGCCCTCGAAGAAGCCGACGAGCACCTCGTGGCCGATGCGCGGGATCGTGATCATGCCGAAGCCGTGGCCGGCCCAGCCCTGGCTCACGCGCATCCAGCACGAGCTCGACTCGTTCCACTTGCCCTCACGGTCCCAGTGGAACTGCACGCGCACGCGGCCGAACTCGTCGGTGTAGATCTCCTCGCCCGCGGGGCCGACCACGATCGCGCTCTGCAGGCCGGTCAAGACCGGCTTGGGCGTGCGCGAGATGGGGCGATACGGCTGGTCGGCGAAGAGCGCGAGCCCGCGCATGCGCCACTCGCCGTTCGGCGTCGCGTCGATGTCGAACTCGGTCACGAGGAGCTTCGTGTCCATCGACAGGTCGCTCCGCGGGTGGTTCGCCATCGAGAAGACGCTGCCGGGCGCGAGGTCGATGACGTTGGTCGCGTACTGCACGATCCGCTGCCCGGCGCGGATGCCGAGGAGCTCCTTGTTCGCGAGGTCGGCGCCCTGTTTGTCGTCGTTCCGCGCGACGCCCTTGTCGTCGGCGACGGGCGTCCCTCCGCCCTTCGCGTCGTCGATGACCATCGCGCCGGGGCGATATTGATACTGCTCGTACACGGCCTCGTCGCCGGTCTGCACGGCCTTGCCGAGGAGCTGGTAGTCGGGCTTGCGACGGAAATCGAAGTCGCGGAGCGTGACCGCGCCGGGCCTCACCACCTGCGCGAGGCGGACCTGCGTGATGAACTCGCGGTTCGCCGCCTGGTTCGGGTTGTCCGCGTACGGGAGCGGGAACCCGGCGCGCGGCTCGTTCGTCTCCGGGCTGTCCGAGAACGTGAGGATGGAGCCCTTGTCGTCGTCGGCGACGAAGTAGAAGCAGATGCCCGCCTCCTCGAGGAGGCGCGAGACGAACACGTAGTCGCTCTCGCCGTATTGAACTCGGTACTCGAGCTTGTGGTACTTCACGCGATCGATCTTCCAGTCGGGCGCGAGCCCCCACTCGGCGAGGATCGAGTCCACGATGTCGGGGATGGCGACGTGCTGGAAGATGCGGTGATTGCGCCGCTGCGTGAGCTGCCAGAACCAGGGCACGACGCGCAGCGTGTACGAGGAGAGGCCCTTGTTGCTCACCTCGGCCTGCACCTGCTCGAAGTGGTTCACGATGCCGGACCACATGCGCGTCGCGCTCGCCGCGTGCGAGATGCCGGACGCGAGCCAGAAGGCGCCGCCCTTGCCGACGGTCTTCTCGAGGTCGATGTTCTCCTGCCGCGAGCGCAGGAAGAGCTGGACTTCGAAGAGCTGCGACATGCCCTCGTGGACGATGAACCGGCGCACGTCGAGGCTGTCCTCTCCCGAGTCGAGGACGAGCTTGAGGATGGGCATCGATCGTCTCCTTGCTTTCTACGGTGCGGGGGTCGGCGGCGTGGCGGAGTCGGGGGGCGGTCAGCGGCGGTTCGACATGAGGATGCGGAGCACCCACATGAACATGTTGCGGAGCTGCACGATGAGGCCGAGCGCGTCGCCCACGGCGTCGTCGAAGCTCGACGTGCGGAAGATGCGGCTCGTGCTCATGAGCAGGAAGCCGCCGGCGAGCAGCGCGCCCACGCTCGCGATCGCCAGCGAGAAGACCTCCGAGTGGAAGAAGATCGCGAGGATGCTGGCGCCGAAGATCACCCAGAAGCCCATGTAGAGCGTCGCCGACAGGTACGAGAAGTCCTTGCGCGTGACGTACACGTACGCGGTGATGCCGACGAAGATCGCGCCCGTCAGCGAGAACGCGTCGCGCACGGGCGCCGCGCTCATGGTGTGGCCGAGGCCCGACATCACGTTGGCGACGAAGACCATCGGCGCGAGCTCGAGGCCCATCAGCGCCGAGACGCCGAGGAGCGCGATCACGTTGAGGCCCTTGACCTTCGACACGGCGCTCGCGCCGAGCGTCGCGACAAAGAGCACGCCGAACGCGATCATCATCGTGAAGCGGCTGCCGCCGATGAGCGCGACGAGGATCGGCACCTTGACCGAGTGCCCGTTCGCGAGCTGCCAGCGCTGCGTCGGCCCGAGCGAGATCGCCGCGGCGCCGGTGCCGATCGCGACGACGGCCGCGAGCGAGAGCAGGCCGTAGACCTTGCGGAGGTAGCGCACGCGCTCGGGCGTGTCGGCCGCGGCCTTCTGCACGATCGCGCGCGAGCCGTTGAGCACGACGGGCACGTCGGCGCCGCCGCCGGCGTACGCGGCCTGCGCGCCGTACGCGCCGTAGCCGGCCTGCTGCTGGACGCGCGGCGTGGCGCGCACGTGAAAGCCGCCGCTCTGGAGGGGCTGCACCTGGAGGTCGAGGCCGCGCGACGCGGCGACTTGCCGTTGCTGTTCGACGACATGGCGATCTTGATCGGGGTTGCCCGTGTAGATCGTCGTCTCCCAACCCGGCTGACTCATGGATCGCGAACCTCTGGCTGAGGTTAACGAAAATGAGGAGCGCCATTGCACCGAAAAATACGCTGACAGCGCCTGCCGCACGGCGGCATGACGCGGGAGACGTGGGCTATCCACGCAACCTCACCGACATCGGCTCACACGCGACCGAACCACGCGTCGAGGCGGAGGCGCCAGACCTCGAGCACCGCTTCGGCGAAGATTCGCCGGCTCATCTTCGAGGCGCCCGCGCGGCGATCGACGAACACGATGGGCACCTCGACCACGGAGAGCCCGCGGCGGATCGCGCGGTAGGTGGTCTCGACCTGGAACGCGTAGCCGTTCGACCGCAGCGTTTCGATCTCGATCATCTCGAGGGCGCGCCGCGTGAAGGCCTTGTAGCCGGTCGTGAGATCGCGGATCGCGACGCCGAGGATCGCGCGCGCGTAAAGCG
>DATAZS010000360.1:0-2181 GCA_036271915.1 Polyangia bacterium | reverse complement strand
CCCATGGCGGCAGCAGCGGCGCTTCGCTCTGACGGCACGTCTGCGCCTGCCGCCTTCAGCGCGGCCCGTAGCGCCGCGTCTGGGGTCTCTCCCTTGGCGGATGCCTTCACGGCGTCCACGCGTGCCACGTAGGCGCCGTCCTCGTCGCTCCACTGGACCGTGATCAGGTGGGGAAACACCGCCTCATTCTAGTGGAAGATCAGATAGCCCACGGCGTAGATCGCGGCGCAGCGGATCAGGAGCCATCCAAGGCTAAGTCCCCCAGCGAAGGCGACCTTGAGCAGGTTCGCGATAGGCTCGTCGTCACGATACTCGAACGCGGGGAGGGACCGCGCTCGCGTCTGGACATGCCACGCAGCATGGTCCCGGTGCCAGCCAGCTTGTTCCGCAAGCCCGCGTTCCAGCGCCGTGACCCGATCCTCTAGCGATCGCTCGTCCATGAGACCGATCGTCTCACGGGTCGGGAGGAATTATCGGGCAGCCTCACGAATTGCTGGGCAGCGGGCTATTGGTGGGCAAAGCCCCCTTTGGTGTGGGGCCCGGCGCGGCGAAGCCGCGCCTTCGGGTGCTGAGACTCGCGTCGCTACGCTCGCTCTGACGCGGCGTGGGTTGGGCGGCTTTGATTCGAGGAACGTGCGGGGATAAGGTCCGCGGCGGACGTTAGTCAGGGAGGACACGTTGGGGACGCGTCGCGAACGTTCTAGCCGCATCTTGGCCGCCGGCCTTCTGTTGGCGTGCGTGATCGGCTGCGGGGGAAAGAGCACTCCGCCCAAGGATGGCGGTGCGACGGACGGGCCGACGATCGTCACGTGCACGGGGAGCGGCGCGCAGAAAAGCAACGGGCGGGCGTGCGCGTGTCAGGAGGACTGCGGGAGCGGCTTCTGCGTCGACGGCGTGTGCTGCAACAGCGCCTGCACGGACACGTGCAAGTCGTGCAACACGACGGAGGCGCCGGGCACGTGCTCGTTCGTCGCGAACGGCCTGCCTCCGCGCACGGCGAGCGTCTGCCCCAAGGGTGACGTGACGGCCTGCGGGCTCGACGGCACGTGCAACGGCGCGGGGGCCTGTCGCAAGTACGCCGCGGGCACCGTGTGCAAGCCGGGCGTCTGCGACGGAGACGTCGTCGACAACGTGAACGTGTGCGACGGCGTCGGACGCTGCAAGCCCGGCCCCGAGACCGTGTGCGCGCCCTTCGGCTGCGACAAGAGCACGAACGCGTGCTTCGCGGCCTGCAAGATCGACGAAGACTGCGCGGCCTTCATCAAGTGCGTCGGCGGCAGCTGCGGCCCCAAGCCGCGGGGCGCCGTGTGCGCGAAGCCCAGCGACTGCGCCTCGGAGTTCTGCGCCGACGGCGTGTGCTGCAACGTCACCTGCCAGGGCGCGTGCGTCGCCTGCAACCAGATCGGACGCGAGGGCACGTGCTGGCCCACCGACGCCGGCCTCAAGGATCCGCGCGGCCTGTGCACCGACGCGGGCGCGCCGTCCTGCGGTCACACGGGCACCTGCGACGGCTTCGGCGGCTGCGCGCTCTACCGCGCCGAGACCATCTGCGTCGCGCCATCGTGCGCGAGCGATCGCCTCAACACAGCGGGCACGTGCGACGGCGTCGGCGTGTGCCGCGCGCCCGGCGTGCAGACCTGCCAGCCGTACCGCTGCGTGAACGCCGCCTGCAACACGAAGTGCACGATCGACGCCGACTGCCAGACCGGCCACGCGTGCGTCGCGGGCAGCTGCGGCCCGAAGGCCAACGGCCAGGTGTGCGCCGCGGGCGCCGAGTGCGCGAGCACCTTCTGCGTCGACGGGATCTGCTGCGCCGACGCCTGCGAGGGCGCGTGCCGGAGCTGCGCGCTGCCCTCGTCGATGGGCCGCTGCGCGTCCGTCCCCGTGGGCGCGAGCGATCCGCGCGCCGTGTGCGCCGATCAGGGCGCGGCGAGCTGCGGCGCCGACGGCCAGTGCGACGGCGCGGGCGGCTGTCACAAGTACGCCGTCGGCACGACGTGCGCCACCGAGCACTGCGAGTCCAACGTCTACACGCCGACGTCGACGTGCAACAGCACGGGCCAGTGCGCGGCGCCGACGACGATCGCGTGCGCGCCGTACGTGTGCAACGGCGCGCGCTGCTTCACGGCCTGCACGAACGACAACACGGCCTGCCTCTCCCCCAACGTCTGCGACGCCAAC
>DATAZS010000359.1:0-2127 GCA_036271915.1 Polyangia bacterium | reverse complement strand
CGGCCTCGCCGCGCCTCGCGTCGTTCTACAACGAGCCCCACAACCAGGCGATGCTGTCGCACGAGGAGGCGCTCACCGTCGCGGAGGTCGCCGCGCACTACCGCGGCCTCGCGCACGAGCACGCGCGCGCCTTCTTGCTCGAGCTCGACGGCGTCCTCGTGGGCGACGGCGATCTGCGCCACGTCGAGGCCACGAGCGCCGAGGTCGCGATCCTCGTCGGCGAGCGATCGATCCAGGGCAAGGGCCTCGGCACGCGCTTCGGCGTCATGCTGCACGCGTTCGCCTTCCGCACGCTCGGCCTGCAGCGCCTTTACGCCACGATCATCCCCGCGAACGCGGCGTCGCTGCGCCTCTTCAAGAAGCTCGGCTACGAGCGCGACGATTCGCCCGACGCGCGTCGCTACATCGACGCGCCCGACGACGTCGCGCTGTCGCTCGCACCCGATCGGTTCGAGCGCCAGCATGGGGCGCTCGCGGCGCGCGTGACGGCGACGCTACGCGCGCCCCGACGCTGACTATGGCGGCGCGCCTTGCGCGACCCAGTCGTAGAGGATCTGGAAGTCCGCGGGGTGCGCGTCGAAGTAGGTCGGTGGATTCGTCCACATGGTCATGTCGGGCGTGTCGGCCGTCGAAGGCATGCGCCGATCGCCGTAGGTCGCGTTGTAGCGCGCGCCCTTGCTGCCGTACCAGAGCGCGCCCGCAGCCGAGGTGCTGGCCGACTCGTCGGGGCGCGCGCGCTGCAACAGATCGGACAACGCGGGCGCGCCCGGCTCGACGAGGAACTGCGCCTTCGTGACGGCCTGCACGCAGCGGGCCTGCGCCGCCGGGTCGTTCGGCGTCGCGTCGGCGCAGTCCTCGGTCTGCTCCTTGAGCGCGAAGTTGTCGTTGACGAGCTCGTCACGCGTCCCCGCGACGAGGTACAGCTCGGCGTCGAGATCTCCCTGAGCGTTGTGGCACACGACGCACTGCTGGAGCAGGAGCGGCTTGACGTCGCGCTCGAACGAGCGCCGCGCGTGCGTCTCTACAGTCACGGTGCCGTCGGGCACGGCGCCGGGCGATCCGTCGGGCGTGACGACGGCGGCGCCCGTGTAACGCTGGTCCTCGACGCCCGCGACGACGAGGATCGACGTCGTGGGTGAGGAGGGCAGCGTCACCGTCACGGTGCCGTCGACCGTCGACACGAACGCGCCCTGCACGAGCTTGCCGCGCGTCGTGTTCGTCATGAGGCCGTTCGTGCGGCCGTCGTCGGCGGGCACGAGCCCCGACGGTTGGCCGCCGACCGTCGCCGGCAGCATGAGGCGCGGCGTCTTGCGCGCGCCCGTCGAGGTGAAGGCCGTGAGCGGCGTCTGTGTCGCGCCGTCGAGCGTGTAGAGCCAAAGGTCGGTCACGACGGGCGTCGTGCCGTCGCGCGCGGTGATGACGAGCGTGGTCGGGCTCACGGCGGCGTCGCCGTCGATCGTCGACGGCGCGCCGCCGTCTGGCTTGGGGGGCAACGTCAGCTGCAGCTCGAGCGTGAGCAGCTTCTCGACATACGTCGGAGCAACGGCGTTCGCGTCGGGCGCGCGCGCGGCGCCGTCGCTCGCGGTTGCGTCGTTCGTCGTCGCGGCATCGCGCGTGGTGACGTCCTCATTTGAAGTTTTTTGTTTTCCACATCCGGCGGCGCACAGGAGCGCCGCGCCCAAGCAAGCCAGTCGTGAAGATCGAGTCGTGCCGAGGTTCATCTCCGTCGCTCCTTCCCGCCAAACGAAGAGGCGGACGGCACGAGAGGTAGCACGGCCATATGATTTTGAAAATAAGAATCAATATCAATTTGGCGACGCGAAGAACGCCCGAGCCGACGCGAGGCGCGTCGGCCGGGCGTGCGCGCGGCGCAGATCACTGCATGCCGAATGGATACGTGCCCGTGGGGTTGTCCGGCGTTCCGGCGCGAATCTGGAGATGGTCGATGTACGCGACACCGTGCCATTCCATCCCCTTGGGCAGGTTCGCGGGGCCGCTGATGCGGAAGCCGATGCCCGTGACGTTCGTGGGCGCCGCGGGGAAGCCACTGGCGCCGTTCACGGCGAAGTATTTGAACTCACTGCCGTTGCCGTAGCTGTAGTCGTTCGTGATGTTGAACGGGCCGAA
>DATAZS010000358.1:0-1935 GCA_036271915.1 Polyangia bacterium | reverse complement strand
GCGGATGTACCGCCAGATCGATGGGCAGTACTACTTCGTGGGCGATCCGTCGCCCTTCAACTACGACGGGCCGCGAACTCCCTACTACGGTCCGCACCCGATCGCCGAGGCGAACGTGCAGTTCGGGCGCCCCGAGTACTGCTATCTCCAGGGTCCGCACTACCACTGGTACCAGCCGCCGCCGCAAGCCTCGTTCGAGATGCGGGGCGGCGCGTACTGGTACACGGGCAACTACGACCCGACGTACTACGACGAACGGCCGCGCTACTACGGGGTCAACGAGGCCTACGCGCCCATCGTCTATACGAGGCCGGTCGTCGACGTCGCCGTCGTGCCGGTCGGGTTCCACGGCGAGCTCGTCGGCGGTGGACCGGGGTGGCGCGCGAACGTGGTCGTCGGCGCGCCGCCGCCGCCCATCGTGCAATTCGGCGTCGGCATCAACGTGGGCGGATCGCCCGGGGCCGTCGTCGTCGAGCACGACGGCGGACGCCGGGGCGATTGGCGCGGAGGCCCACCTCCCCAGCGCGGCTGGCGCGGGGGTCCACCTCGACACGACGGCTGGCGCGGCGGTGCCGCCCCCGCGAACGGCGGCTGGCGCGGAGCGCCCCAGAAGCACGCGAGCGGTGGATGGCGCGGACCCGCGGCCCAGCAACACGCGAGCGGCGGTTGGCGTGGAGGCCCGGCGCCGCAGCAGCACGCGAGTGGTGGCTGGCGCGGACCTGCGCCCCAGCAGCACGGCGGCGGTCACGGGTGGAAGCGATGAGGTCGGCCGTGCTCGCTTCCGGATCGAGGCTCGCGCTCGACCTGGCAATCGTCGCAACGGTCGCCCTCGCGGCGAGCGGCGCTTGCAGCAAAGGCAAGCCGGGCGCGGCCGCGGCGCCCGAGCCGACGCACGCGGCGGGCACGCCGCACACGGACGACGTGCTCGACGCGTGGAAGAGCGCGGGGCTCAAGCCCGAAGGCTTCGTCGCGCTCACGCCCGCGCCATGGGTCGCGACCTACTGTGAGAAGGGCACTGTGTCGGGTGTCGACACGACGGTCTGCGAGTACGCCGACGACGGCGCGCTCGATCGGGGGCAGCAGCAGCTCAAGGCCGAGTGGGAGCACGCGGGCGTGCACACGGGCGTGGCCCTCCGCACGAAGCGCACGCTGCTGTCGGCCGTCGATCATCAGCTGAGCGATCCGAACGGCAAGACGATCAACCAGCTGATCCAAGCCTTCCGCAAGCTGTGACCAAGCGCGCGGGCGACGACGACGCGAGCGCCTTCGACGAGGCGATGCGCGGCGCGAAGCCGCTCGCGACGCACGAGCGGGGCCGCGTGCCGCTGCGGCCGCCCACACCGTCGACGGGACGCCCCCGCGGCGGTGACGCACGCGCGCGGATCCTCGCGCCCGAAAACGCGTCCAGCAAGGCGAGCGCGGCGTTCACGATCGCGACGGTCGGCGAGGCGATCGAAGGCCGCGCCACGGGCGTCGACGTCAAGCGGCTGCGCCAGCTGAAGGCGGGCGAGGTGCGCGTCGAGGCGCGCCTCGATCTGCACGGCCGCAAGCGCGACGACGCGCTCGGCGCGCTCGAGCGCTTCATTGGCGAAGCGCGCGCGCAGGGCCGACGCTGCGTGCTCGTCGTGCACGGGCGCGGCGCGCACTCGGAGGACGACGGGCCCGTGCTCAAGCCCTCGGTGTGGCGCTGGCTCGCCGCCTCGTCGCTCGCGGCCAGCGTCGTGCTCGCGTTCGCGTCGGCGCGCCCCGCACAGGGCGGCGCCGGCGCGACGCTGGTTCTGTTGCGGCAGACCCGCCGTTAACGGACGGTCAATGTCGCGCAGTGCCCACGCGCGGCGTCGAAGACCCGCCGCTCTTGCTTGGCCGCCGCCGTCCGTTCATATAGTGTCGCAAGCCTCTGACGGACAGCTGAACCACGGGAGAAATTGAAATGAG
>DATAZS010000357.1:0-7351 GCA_036271915.1 Polyangia bacterium | reverse complement strand
CTCCGCGCACGACGTTGATCAACATGGATTGACGATGCCATCGTTCTCGTTCCGACATTGCCAATGACACGCATGCCAGAGTGAGGAGGAGTGCGTCGCCAGCATTGCGATCTAGGAGGCGACGGGCCGTTGTACTACATTCGCGCGCAAGTGACGCGCGACCCTGCTTCCGAGCGCGAGACGGAGTTTCGTCTCCGCATGGTGATTGACAATGCGCCGATTGTCCTTTGGGCACTGGACAAGGACGGTGTGTTCACGTTGTCCGAGGGACGCGGGCTCAAAGGACTGGGGCTGACACCCGGACAGGTCGTTGGCCAATCAGCGTTCACAGTTTATGCGTCGGTTCCCGAGATCCTCGATTGCGTTCGGCGGGGCCTCGCGGGCGAAGAGATCCTGAAGACGCTCGAGGTCGCGGGACGCGTCTACGAGACGCTGTATTCGCCGCTGATCGACCCCTCGAACGGAGCGGTCATCGGACTATTGGGGATCTCGACCGACATCACCGAGCGCCACGGCGCCGAGAAGGAGCGGGAAAGCCTGCAGGCGCAGCTGCTGCAGGTCCAGAAGCTCGAGAGCCTCGGGCTGCTCGCGGGCGGCATCGCGCACGACTTCAACAACATCCTCACGGCGATCCTGGGCGGCGCGGCGACGGCGCGCCTGTCGTTGCCGCCCGAGAGCCCCGCGCAGGCCGACCTCGACATCGTCATCAGCGCCGCGCAGCGCGCCGCCGACCTCACGCGCCAGATGCTCGCCTACTCGGGCAAGGGCCACTTCGAGGTGCGCCCCTTCGACGTGTCTCGTCTCGTGAAGGAGCTCGCGAACCTGCTCGAGACGACGATCTCGAAGAAGGTGCAGCTCCGGCTCGAGCTCGCGGCCTCGTTGCCGACGATCGAGGCCGACATGGCGCAGGTCCAGCAGATCATCATGAACCTCGTCATCAACGGCGCCGAGGCCATCGGCGATCAGCGCGGGACCGTGCTCGTGACGACGGGCACGCAGACCGTCGACGAGGTCTACGCGCAGAGCCTGTTCGCGACCGACGGCATCACGGTGGGCCGCTACGTGTTCATCGAGGTTCACGACACGGGCTGCGGCATGGACGAGTCGACGAAGGCGAAGATCTTCGACCCGTTCTTCACGACGAAGTTCACGGGCCGAGGCCTCGGCCTCGCCGCCGTGCTCGGCATCGTGCGTGGCCACGGCGGCGCCATCAAGGTGTACTCGAGCCCCGGGCGTGGCAGCACGTTCAAGGTCTTCTTTCGCGCGTCGAGCGCCGAGGCGATCGAGCGCATCAAGCCCGTGCCGCGCTACCGTGGCCAGGGGCTCGTGCTCGTCGTCGACGACGACGCGGGCGTGCGCGGCGCCGCGCGCCGCATGCTGAAGCTCTTCGGCTTCGACGTCATCGAGGCCGAGGACGGCCGCGTGGGCGCCGCGGCGTTCGCAGCGCGCGCCTCCGAGATCGTGCTCGTGCTCCTCGACATGACGATGCTCGAGATGGGCGGCGAAGAGACCTTCCGCGAGATCCGCCACGTGCGCGACGACGTCCCCGTGATCCTCACGAGCGGCTACAACGAGATCGAGGCCACGCGACGGTTCACGTCGAAGGGCCTCGCGGGCTTCTTGCAGAAGCCGTTCACGCCCGACGATCTGGCGACGAAGCTGGCCGCGGCCTTCGCGCGCATCGGCTGACGGCCCTCGATCGGCGCACGAAGCCGAAGACGCCCAAGGCGAAGACGAGCCCGAACGCTCCGCCGCCGCCCGCGCCCGAGACCGCGCACCCCGACGAAGTGCCTGACGAAGCGCCCGTGCCGTTTCCAGCGGCGCCGCTCGCGCTCGTCGCGCCCGCCGCACCACTCGTCGCGCCCGCCGCGCCGCCGCTCGTCGCGCCCGCCGCGTCGACCCCCGATGCGCCCGCCGCGCCTCCACTCGTCGCGCCCGCCGCGCCACTCGTCGCGCCCGCCGTGCCGCCACCCGCGCCCGCCGCCGCGTCGACGCCTGATGCGCCCGCCGCGCCTCCGCCCGCGCCACCGTTTCCGCCGCGCCCCCCACGCCCCGCGCCACCATCTGCGGCGCCACTCGCGCCACCCGCGCCTCCCGCGCCACTGTCGGGAGAGCCACCGTCCGTCGCGCCGCCCGCGCCCTCGGGGATGAACTGAAAGTCACGAATGACGATCTCGATCCCTTGCCCATTCGACGGCGGCGCATCGAAGCACCACAGGTTCATGCCGAGCGGCATCGGGTTCTGCGGGATGTTCGTCGCCGGGGTCTTCGGCGCGTACGTCCACGTCTTGATGAGCCCCGTCGTGCTGTCGACGGGCTGCAGTCCGCCGATAAGGGAGCTCTGAATGCTGGCGTTCGTCCAGACGAAGCGCGACGTCGACAGCGTCGAGTCGAGCGTGAAGTTGTAGCTGAGCTCGCCCACCGTCTTGCCCGAGTTTGGATAGTCGGTCCAGTCGCCGTTCACGCCGTTCGCCTGTCCCCAGCGCGAGTACTCGATGTCGATCTCGTTCGTGCCGTCGGCGCCGATGCCCGCGGCGGGTCCGTACGGGAACAATCCCAAGACGATGTTCTTGTCGTATTTGTCGATGGGGCCGTCGACCTGCCACTGATAGGTGCCGAAGCCCAGCTTGTCCGTCGTGAACATCTCGGACGCCGTCCACGTGCCGCCCGTGTTCGTGATCTTGAAGTGCAGGTAGCCGCTCGCGTCCACGGTGACGTTCTTGGGATCGCCCTGGCAAACGCCCGCCATCCCCCCCGACGTCACCTTCCACGTGTGCCCCTTCCAGACCAGATCCGCCGCGGCTTCGCGCGCGGTGCCCATGAAAAGAAAAAGGACGAGGAGGGACGAGACCATCGACAGCTTGATGAGTTTCATGGGCCTGCCTCGTTAGAGGGAGGGCCTCGGACCCTTTGCGAGAAAATCGACGGCTGGGAACTTCCCGAAGACGTTGCGATTCCACGTCGTCCAACGCCACGCCCCTTTTCAGGGACGGGTTAGGGTCGGGCCATGAAATCCCGCTATCGCTTTGCGCTCGCGCGTCACGTAGCCCGGGCCGCGCTCCTCGGATCGGCGCTCGTGGCGTGCGGTTCGAACGGTCCGACCGGTACGCCCGGAACGGCTGGAGCTTCAGGATCGGCCGGCGTGGGCAACGGCAGCGCGGGCGCGTCCGCTTCGGCGGGTGCCACGGGCAGCGCGGGCGCGAACGGCTCGGCCGGCGCGACGGGATCGGCGGGCGCGTCGGCCTCGGCGGGCGCGAACGGCAGCGCGGGCTCGGCCTCGGCCGGCGCCGGCGGCGCGCAGGGCAACCCCGACAGCGGAACGGCGCTCGACGGGAACGCGGGCGACTTCCCCTCGGGCACGTGCGGCGCGGGCTCGATCTTCTGCGACGACTTCGAGTCGTACAAGATCCAGGGCGCCTTCAACTGCCCCGCGCCCAACGGGCTGTGCGACTTCATCCCCACGGGCTCGACGATGGAGACGTGGCTCGGCTACCACTTCCACGGCCCGCCTTACCTCGTCGCCGGAAACGTCTTCGGCGGCAAGCAGGTCTACCAGCTCGACCACGAGGTCGGGCACGCCGAGGCCACCGACATCATCAAGGAGTCGCCCGACGGCGTCGATCTTTGGCCCGCCGCGCACTACGGCCGCGTCATGGTCTACCTGAAGTCGTTGCCCGTCACGGGTTCGGTCGGCCTCATGACCGAGAGCGGCCTCCTCGCCGGATCGACGACGAACACCGCGCAGTACACCCTCGGCGCCACGAACGGAAAGCTGTCATTCTCGTACATGCAGCGCAAGCGTCCGTTCAAGAACGACGTCAGCAAGCCGCTCATGCGGATCGGCGGCAACTGGGAGAACGCCACAGAGGCGCCCACGACGTACTGCACGGTCTCGGCGACGACCGCGACGATCGCCGCCGGCAAGTGGGTGTGCGTCGAGTGGATGGTCGATCGCACGAAGCCGGAGCTGCACGTGTGGCTCGACGGCGCCGCGACGGCAGACCTCGACGTCAGCGGCGGCGGCGGGACGTGCTCGGTCGGAACGGCGGCGACCTGGACGGGGCCGGAGCATTTCACCGAGCTCGACCTCGGGTGGGAGATCAACGGCAACGACGCCGGCGGCTCGCCCGTGCAGTACGACATGTTCGCGATCGGCACGCAGAAGCTCGGCTGCCCGGCGATGTAACGCTCCGACTTCGTTGACACCTTTCGGCGACGTCTCGTCGCAATGCATGCGCGTGTGCATTTGCAATGTTCGCCTTGCACCGTCCCCTACCCAATTCACCCGTAAGAAGGTCGGGCGGCGGTCCGGCTGGACTTTGATCGTTTGATGGGGCCTGCGAGACAGTCATTTCGATGACTGCCATCGCGAGGGAGGACACCATGCGAAGCGGATGGCGCCGGTTGATCGTCATTGCTGCCTTTGTCGGCGGTGGCTTGGGCGGCTGTACGGGAACGATCTCGTCACCAGCACCCGGCGCGGGTCCGGGCGCGCAGCCGGCGGGTGGTGCGGGCGCGAGCGGCGCGACCGGTCCCGGCACCGTGTCGTCGTTGCCGCCCGGCACGACGATGACGACGTCGGCGGCCTGCGCGGCTGCGCCGCTGGCCCACTCGGGCGCGTACCTCCGGCGCCTCACGGCGTGGGAGTACGTCAACACGGTGACGGACATCCTCGACGTTCCCTCGACCGTCGACCTGGTCGACGCGTTGCCGGCCGACATTCGCGCCAACGGGTTCTCGAACGACTCGGGCGGCCAGCTCGTGAGCCTCGACCACGCGAGCGGTTACTCGGCGGCGGCCGACGCCGTGGGCGCCGCGCTCGCGAAGGCGCCGACGTGGATCGCGTCCTTCGCGACCTGCGCCGACACTTCGGCGACGTGCCGTGACGCCGTCGTGGGCGCGCTCGGGTTGCGCCTCTTCCGTCGGCCGCCGACCGACGCCGAGGTCAAGACGTTCGGCGCGCTGTTCGACACGGCCGTCGCGAACGGCGCGACGACGACCGCGGCCGCGTCGGCCGTCGTCGTGCGCGCCATGCTGCAGGTACCACAGTTCCTCTATCGCCTCGAAGACCAGACGCCGCCCTCCGCGGGCGCCGTCGCGCGGCCGCTCGGCGGCTACGAGCTCGCGACCCGCCTTTCGTACCTGCTGTGGAGCTCGGCGCCCGACATGGCGTTGCTGTCGTCCGCGCAGAGCGGCGCGCTCGTCGCGACCGACGGCAAAGAGCTGAAGTCGCAGATCACGCGCATGCTCGCGGCGCCGCGCGCGCGCGGCATGGTGCAGCGCTACTTCCGCGAGTGGCTGTCGCTCGACGATCTCGACGACGCGAACCGCGGCGCGACGTTCACGCCGCAGCTGTCGACCGACATGAAGCAAGAGACGATGGACGACGCCGCCGATCAGCTGTGGGACCAGGCGCAGCCCCTGCTGTCGATGCTCACGACGAAGACGACGAAGGTCACGCCCGCGCTCGCGAAGTACTACGGCTACGGCGCGCCCGACGCCATGGGCCGCTACGCGACCGACGGGCAGCCGGGGCGCGAGGGCTTCCTCACGCACGCGGGCGTGCTGACGGTGAACGGCGACGCCAACGCGTCGATCGTCTTGCGCGGCCTCTACATGCTGCGCACCGTGCTGTGCCAGGACGTGCCGGCGCCGCCGCCGGGCGCGACGTCGGTCGTGCTCGCGCCCGCGACGGCCAGCCAGCGCGTGCAATCGGACGCGCGCCTCATGAACAACCCGTGCATGTCGTGCCACGGCATCTTCGATCCGCTCGCCTACGCGTTCGAACCGTTCGACTCGATGGGCGCGCTGCAGATGAAGGACATCAACGGGAACGCCGTGCGCCAGGACGGTTGGATCACGAACGCCGGCATGGCGAACGTCGACTACACCGACGTGCCCAGCTACATGACGGCGCTCGCCGCCGACACGCGCGTCACCGACTGCTTCGCGACGAAGGCCGCGCAGTTCGCGCTCGGCCGCGGCATGGACGCGGGCGACGCCTGCATGCTCGAGGACATCCGAGCGCGCGCGAGCGCCGCCCACGGGACAGGCCAGGCGCAGGCGCAGACGTTCGCGGACCTGGTCTCGGCGGTCGCGACCAGCCCGTACTTCGGTTACACGGCCGTCAACTAAGGAACGAGGCAGGCCAATGAGATACATGCGCAAGCTGAGCCGAAGGACGTTCCTGCGGGGCGCGGGCAGCGTCGCCATCGCGCTGCCGTTCCTCGACGAGATGCGGAGCCGCAGCGTGTTCGCGGCGCCCGCGGCGCCGCCCGTGCGCGCGTTCAACATCTTCCTGGGCGGCGGCGTGCCGCAGCTGCACCAGAAGAACGGGCTCGTGGGCCCGCTCGCGCCGCTCGCGGCGCTCGCCGACAAGATGGCGTTCGTGCGCGGCATCGTGGGCCCAGGCGGTCACCCGCTGGCCGCGGGCGCCGCGTTCACGGGCAAGAACCTCGTGAACGACACGACGGCGGGCGGCCCGTCCGTCGACAACGAGGTCATGCGGCACTACTACCCGGCCGGCAAGCCGGCGACGCCCATCGACGTGCAGGGCGTGGGCTACTACTACAAGTTCCTCGACGACCCGAGCCGCTGGGTCAAGAGCTGGGACCAGAACGGCCACCCCATGGGCGGCCTCGTCGACGATCCGAAGGCGCTGTTCTCGACGTTCTTCGGCGCGGCGCCCGGCGGCACGACGAGCGCGACGCCGCCCGCGCCCACGGCCGACCAGAAGCTCGCGACGAGCATCCTCGACACCGTCGTCTCGCAGTACCAGTTCTACACGAGCGACGCGGGCAACCTCTCGACGGCCTCGCGCGCGAAGATCTCCGATCACCTCGACTCGATCCGCCAGCTCGAGGATCGGCTGTCGGGCACGGCGCTCATCACGCAGAGCGGCGGCAGCAAGTCGGGCTCGTGCGCGACGCCCGCGACGCCCGACGCGAACCTCTACGTGTCGAAGCACCACAACGGCGCGTCGAGCGGCGGCAACGTCGTCGCCGCGGACTTCGTGACGTCGTTCAAGGTCATGGCCGATCTGTTCGCCATGGGCGCGGCGTGCGATCTGTTCCGCTTCGGGTTCTCGGTGTGCTGCTGCGCGGGCGACGGCCTCACGTTCACGGGGCCGTACACCGTCGCGGGCCAGGTCATCCCCGACATGGCGACGGCGGGCGAGACGCACGACACGAACCACGCCATGGGCGACAGCCCCACGGTGGGCAGCGTCGCGCTCACGCACAACGGCTGGCACACGCACCTCTTCCTCGAGTGCTGCGCGTACATCATGGGCCAGCTCGACAAGTACCAGGACGCCAACGGCCAGAGCATCCTGCAGAACTCGCTCACGATG
>DATAZS010000356.1:0-3338 GCA_036271915.1 Polyangia bacterium | reverse complement strand
GGCGTGCGGTGGTGGCGACGCCAACGACCACACTCAGTTCGGCGCCTGGTCGACGCCGGACGGGCACTTCGTCGCGCTCACGACCGCCGCGCAGAACCTGCTTGCGAAGGACGAGAACGGGGCCGCCGCCGACGTGTTCCTCGTAACGACCGGCCTTTGAGCCTCGGGCTCGGGGGACAGGTTGGCGCTGTCGATGCGATCGCGGGCCGGACGCGCCCGACTCATCACTCCTCGGGGACGAAGTACGACGCCGACAGCGGCGGCAGAGTGAGGCGCACGGACGCCTCGCGGCCGTGGCACGGGATCGCTTCGCCGACGACGCCGCCCAGGTTGCCGATGCCGCTGCCGCCGAAGCTCTCGGCGTCGCTGTTGAGCAGCTCCTTCCAGCGGCCCGCGAACGGCAGCCCCACGCGGTAGTCGCGCCGCGGGATGGGCGTGCAGTTGAAGACGGCGAGCAGCACGTCGCGCGGGCCTTTGCCCTTGCGCAGGAACGAGAACACGCTGTTCTCGGCGTCGTTGGCGTCGATCCACTCGAAGCCCTCGACGCCGACGTCGCGCGCGTGCAGCGCCGCCTGCGATCTGTAGAGACGGTTGAGCTCGCTGACGTACGCCATGAGCTGCGTGTGGAACGCGCTCTCGCCCAGCAGGTTCCAGTCGAGGCTGCTGTCGTGCGCCCACTCCTTGAACTGGCCGAACTCGCCGCCTTGAAACAGCAGCTTCTTGCCCGGCTGCGCCCACATCATGCCGTACAGCACGCGCAGGTTCGCGAAGCGCTGCCACAAGTCGCCCGGCATCTTCTCGATGAGCGACCGCTTGCCGTGCACGACCTCGTCGTGCGACAGCGGCAGCACGAAGTTCTCGCTCCAGAAGTACACGCTACGGAACGTGAGCTTGTGGTGGTGGTAGCGCCGCCCGATGGGGTCCTGCTTGAAGAACTCGAGCGTGTCGTGCATCCACCCCATGTCCCACTTCATGCCGAAGCCCAGGCCGCCCGTGTACGTGGGGCGCGACACCATGGGCCACGACGTCGACTCTTCGGCGATCGTCTGCGTGTCAGGGTGCTCGCGGTAGGTCGACTCGTTGAACGTGCGCAGGAACTGAATCGCCTCGAGGTTCTCGCGGCCGCCGTATTGGTTCGGCACCCAGTCGCCGCCCTGGCGGCCGTAGTCGAGGTACAGCATCGAGGCGACGGCGTCGACGCGCAGCCCGTCGATGTGGTAGCGGTCCAGCCAGAAGTTCGCGTTCGAGATGAGGAAGCTGCGCACCTCGTTGCGGCCGTAGTTGAAGATCGCGCTGCCCCACTCGGCGTGGATGCCCTTGCGCGGGTCGGCATGCTCGTACAGGTGCGTGCCGTCGAAGTACATGAGCCCGTGCTCGTCGGTCGGGAAGTGCGCGGGCGTCCAATCGAGAATGACGCCGATGTCCTGCTGGTGCAGGTAGTCGACGAACCACATGAAGTCCTCGGGCGTGCCGTAGCGCGACGTCGGCGCGAAGAAGCCCGTGACCTGGTACCCCCACGACGGATAGAACGGGTGCTCGGCGACGGGCATGAGCTCGACGTGCGTGAAGCCGCAGGCCGTGACGTGCGCCGCGAGCTTGGGCGCGAGCTCGCGATAGGTGAGCCAGCGGTTCTCTTGCTCGGGCACGCGCATCCACGAGCCGAGGTGGACCTCGTAGATCGACACGGGCGCCGCGTAGCCGCTGCGCGCGCGGCGCGCCTGCATCCAGCCGCCGTCCTTCCACGCGTGGCGATCGAGCGCGCACACGATCGACGCCGTCTCGGGCGGAAGCTCGCAGCGCGTGCCGTAGGGATCGGCCTTGTCGACCTGGTAGCCCGCCACCTTCGAGACGACGCGGTACTTGTAGTGCGCGCCCTCGCCGACGCCGGGCAGGAAGCCCTCCCAGATGCCCGTGCCCGCGCGCTCCGTGAGCGGCACGGGCGCCTGGCCCCAGCCCTCGAAGTCGCCGATGACGGCGACGTTCGCGGCGTTCGGCGCCCACACCGTGAAGCGCGTGCCCGCGCGGCCCTTCTCCGTGGCGACGTGCGCGCCCATCTTTTGATAGATGCGCCCGTGCGTTCCCTCGGCGAACAGGTGAACGTCGACGTCGCCTAGAAGAAGAGAAACGTCGTCGGTAATCGCGGGCATGGGCGTGGCAGTGTACCTCGGCTCACGCTTTGACTCGCCCCCCGACTAGGCTTTACTGTTTTCGACTTATGTTGTGCCTAGCAAAGAGATTGGGGAGGGGCAGCGTCGCTGCCGCGCTGGTTTTGACGCTCGCGGGCTTGGGCGCGGGCACCGCGCGCGCCACGGACCACGCCGCGGCCGACAGCGGGGACAACCAGCTCGAGATCAAGGGACGTGAGGCGTTCGCCGCCGGCCGCTACGACGAGGCGATCGACACCTTCGCCAAGCTGTACGCGAAGACGCTGAACCCCGTCTACCTGCGCAACATCGGCCGCTGCTTCCAGCAGAAGCGCGAGCCCGACGCCGCGATCGACAAGTTCCGCGACTACCTCTCTAAGACCAAGACGGGCAAGTACAAGACCTCGACCGACGAACGCGCCGAGATTGACGGCTACATCAAGGAGATGGAGGCGCTGCGCGACGAGCAGGCGAAGGCGGCCGCCGTGCCGGCGCCCGTCCAGCCGCTGCCGACCGCCGCGCCCGTGACGACGACCATGCCCGCAGCGCCGGCGCCCACGGCGACGCAGCCGACGGCGGCGCTGGTCGCGCAGCCCACGCCCGCCGAGGGCGAGAGCCACCCGATCTACACGCGCTGGTGGTTCTGGACGATCATCGGGGTCGTGGTCGTCGGCGGCGCGGTCGCGGCCGTGGCCGCCTCGTCGTCGGGCGGAACCAGCAAGCCTTCGTGTCCCTCCGGCGTGAGCTGTCAGTGAAGCGCGCCGCGGCAGCGGTGCGCGCGCGTGGCCTCCTCGCGCTCGTGGGCCTGGCCGCGCTGTCGTTGGGCGCGCAGAGCTGCGGCGACAAAGACTCGCTCATCCTCGTCGCGCTCACGGCGACGACGAGCGACGCGACGCTCACGACGGTGACCCTTGATGTTCCGGGCACGTCGAAGACGTTCTCACGCACGGGCGGCCTGAACGACACGCTGCCGACGACGCTGGGGCTCTACGTCCCCTCGAGCGTCACGGGCGTCGTCAAGGTCCTCGCGACGGCGAAGGACGCCACGGGGCACACGTGCGATCAGGGCTCGGGCTCGACGACGATCTCGGCGGCTGGCGCGACGGCGAGCGTGTCGATCGTCGTCGATCGCTCGGCGTCGTGCTCGGCCTCGTCGGGCGCCGCGGGCGCCAGCGGCGCGGCGGGCGCCATGGG
>DATAZS010000355.1:0-1606 GCA_036271915.1 Polyangia bacterium | reverse complement strand
AGGCCGCGCCCAAATCGGCGACGCCCAAGACTGTGCCCGGCCTCGCGCCGCCCGCGGCGCCCGCGCCCGACCAACCGAAGGCGCCCGCCGATCCCGCGGCGCGCCGCGCGTGGCTCAAGGCGCAGATCGACGACGCGCTGAGCACGCCCGCGCTCGCGAAGGCGAAGGTCGGCATCCTCGTGATCGAGTCCGACACGGGCAAGCCCGTCTACGCGCGCGGCGAGAAGACGCCGCTCAACGCCGCCTCGAACGTGAAGATCGTGACCTCGTCGGCGGCGCTGTCGCTGCTCGGGCCCGAGTACCGCTGGCGCACGACGTTGTCGATCGCCGCCAGCGCGCCGCTGCCGCCGGACGGCGAGATCACGGGCGATCTCGTGCTGCGCGGCGGAGGCGATCCGACGCTCGTCGTCGAGGATCTCGCGGCGATGGTGGCCGATCTCGCGGCGCTCGGCGTGCACAAGGTGCACGGCGCGCTCGTCGTCGACGACGGCTTCTTCGACGGCGCCACGGTCGGTCCCGCGTACGACCAGAAGAAAGAGTCGACGGCGTCGCGCGCGCCGTCGTCCGCCGCGTCGCTCGACTTCAACGCCGTCGCCGTCACGATCATTCCGGGCGCCGCCGCGGGCGCTCCGGCGCGCGTCACCGTCGAGCCGGCTTCGCCGTACTTCGTCGTGTCCGGTTCCGTGGTCACCGCCACCGACGGTCCCGCGGCGCCCTCCGTCGAGACACGCGACGAGGGCGGCACGCGCACGCGCGTCGTCGTCGCGGGCCGCGTGCGCCTCGGCAGTGAGCCGCGCACGGTCTATCGCCGCGTCGACCACCCCGCGCTCTACCTGGGCCAGACCCTGCGCCAGCAGCTCGAGCGCCGCGGCATCCTCGTCGACAAGCCAACGCGCACGGGCGCCGTGCCCGCGGCGGGTCAACGCGTGCTCTCGACGCACGAGTCGGCGCCGCTGGCCGTCGTCGTCCAGGATCTCAACAAGCGCTCGAACAACTTCATGGCCGAGCAGGTCGTGCGCACGCTGGGTGCCGAGATCGTCGGCCGCCCCGGGACCTGGGACAAAGGCCTCGAGGCCGTCGCGCGCTACCTCGCGGGGATCGGCCTTCCGCGCGGCGCGTATCAGATGACCAACGGTTCGGGCATGTACGACTCGAACCACTTCACGGCCGAGCAGATCGTGACCGTGCTGCGCGCCGCCTCGCGTGACTTCCGCATCTCGGCCGAGTTCCTCGCGTCGCTCGCCGTCGCCGGCACGGACGGTACGATCGCGCACCGCATGAGCGGCTCGCTCGCCGAGCGCTACGTGCGCGCCAAGACGGGCACGCTCGCGAACGTCAGCTGCCTGTCGGGCTTCGCGGGCTCTCCCGGCCACGTGCCCCTCGTGTTCTCGATCCTGATGAACGACGTCGCGACCGCGGCCGAGGCCCGGCGGGTCCAGGACCGCGTCGCGACGTTGCTGGTCGCTTACCTCGAAGCCGAGTCGGCGCGCCAGCCGTAGTCGTTCTCTGCGGTCTTTCCGTGCCTCCCGTCCCCTCCGTCTGCCCCCAGACCCTCGCGTCCCCAGACTGATGCGAATTCATCCAAGCGAAGCTTGGTGCGCTCCTC
>DATAZS010000354.1:0-2032 GCA_036271915.1 Polyangia bacterium | reverse complement strand
TGCTGGACACGCGCGTGCCCGGCAACCGCAACGTCGGCCACGACTTCGGCACCAAGCTCACGCCCACCGAGAAAGACGACCTCGTCGCGTTCCTGCAGACGCTGTAGGACGCGCGTGCATCGGCCGCCCCGCCGACGCGTTGTCAGGGAATCGTCGAGTGATACTGTCCGCGCCGCGTGTCCGACACGGCGGCCAACATCGAGGTAGACGGCGACGCGCTCGAGCGCGCGCGGCGGAAGGTGTACTGGCGGGTCATCCCGCTCGTGTTCCTGTGCTACGCGATCGCGTACATCGATCGCACGAACATCGCGTTCGCGAAGCTGACGATGGCGAAGGATCTCGGCTTCGACGACGAGATCTTCGGCACGGGCTTCGGCATCTTCTTCCTCGGGTACGTGCTGCTCGAGGTGCCGGGCGCGCTGATCGTCGAGCGCTGGAGCGCGCGCAAGTGGATGAGCCGCATCATGATCACGTGGGGCATCGTGGCGGCGCTCACGGCGCTCGTGAAGACGCCCACGCAGTTCTACGGCATGCGCTTCTTGCTGGGCCTCGCCGAGGCGGGGTTCTTCCCGGGCGCGATCATCTACCTCACGCACTGGTTCCCGGCGCGGGATCGGGCGCGCGCGCTCGCGCTGCTCATCATCGCGGCGCCCATCGCTCAGCTCGTGAGCCAGCGCGTGTCGGTGCCGATGCTGCGCTTCGGCGCGACCGAGATCGTCAATGGCGTCGGCGTGACGACGCCGGCGTTCCACGGGCTGCACGGGTGGCAGCTGCTGTATGTCGTGTGGGCGATCCCCGCCGTCGTGCTCGGGCTCGTCGTGCTGTTCGGCCTCACGGACAAGCCCGCGCAGGCGCGCTGGCTCACCGACGAGGAGCGCGCCGCGCTCGAGGCGACGCTCGCGCGCGAGCGCGCCGCGCAGGGAACGGTGAAGCACCTGCGCATCGGCGAGGCGCTGCGCAACCCGGCGATCCTTCTGCTCGCGCTCGCGAACTTCCTCATCACGAGCGCGCACTACGGCATCGAGGCGTTCCTGCCCACGATCCTGCAGAGCTGGTTCCACCTGCGCATCAGCGACGTCGCGTGGGCCGCGCTGCCGTCGTTCGCCGTGATCCTCCTCGCCGAGCTCGGCGTGAGCTGGAGCTCCGACCGCCGCAATGAGCGCTGGCGGCACACGTTCGTGCCCATGTTCTGGGGCTCGGCGGTCTTGATCCTGACGATGCTCGGGCGCGCGAACTACGCGCTCACGATCGTGCTGTTCGCGCTGGCCGTCGGAGGCGTGCGCAGCTACGTCGCGCCGTTCTACGCGCTGCCGAAGTTCTTCCTCGACGGCACGGCGGCCGCGGGCGCGATCGGCTTCATCAACGCCGTCGCGAACCTGGGCGGCTTCGTGGGGCCGCGCACGCTCGGCTGGCTGTCGAAGTCGACGGGCTCGTTCGTGAGCGGCCTCGTGTACCTCGCCGTGACCTCGGCCGCCGCGGGCGTGTGCATCGTGGGGTTGCGCGGGTATTACCGACGACGGGGTACGACGTCATGATGGGCGCCAGATATCTCTGAGTCGCACCATCTATGGCCTACGCGATCACCTGAGTCACAAAAAAGACCCCCGGGTAGACAGCATCATTCTTCGCGTAGTTCCTCGGGACCCCTTCCCTTGCGTGGAACCTTGAATCGTTCCAACCCACAGACTTTACCGTATTGCCCCTCTCAATCTCTGTTTTGAGATTGTCAATCTCAGCCTTGCGTTGCTTTGGCGTCCAACTACGCCAAATTTCCTGCGGAACGTTAGCCAAAACAAAATGAACATGCACCAAAAGATCTCGGACCTGATATCCAGACGCATCAAGATCATTCCTGACGGCGGTTAGGCGTTTATTGGCCTCGTTCGACTGTTCCTGAAATGTATTCAGTCCTTTTGTGTGCCATCGTTTTGAGGAGTGGAACTTCATTTCGCAACATTTCCCTTCGACCCAGATGTTGCCGGTACGATTCTTGAATCTCAGCCACAGATCAGGCCGCCACTGGCGGTGCTTC
>DATAZS010000353.1:0-8901 GCA_036271915.1 Polyangia bacterium | reverse complement strand
GGCCTCGACGGTGCGCCCCGCGCGCTCGAGGGCGTGCGCGCGGCGCCGCGCGAGATCGGCGCGCGCCGCGGGGCCGAGATCGGTCGCGATGCGGCGCGCGAGCGCGTCGGCGAGCTCGCCGTGCCGCGCGTGCGCCTCGAGCAGATCGATGAGCAGGTCGAGCGCCGCGGGGTGCGTGGGCAACGCCACGAGGGCGCGCTCGGCCTCGCGCTCCGCCGTGCCGTCGTCGCCGGCGCGGCGCGCGAGCGTGCCGAGGCGGACGTGCGTCTCGGCGCGCTGCTCGGCCGACAGGCGCGGCTCGTCGTCCTCGGTCGCCGCGAGGCGACCGTAGAGCGCGACGGCCGCCGCGGTGTCGCCGCGCACCCACGCGTCGCGCGCGAGCCAGACGAGCGAGGGCTGGAAGCACGCGTCGAGCTGCAGCGCGCGCTCGTGCGTGTCGCGCGCGCGCGCGCCGCGCTGAAGGTGGTGATCGTAGACGTCGGCGAGCTGCACGAGCAGATCCTTCTGCTCGACGGGGCCGCGCGCGACGACGTCGATCTTGCGCTCGAGGACGTCGGCGAGGCGCTCCCAGTTGCTCGACTCGACCGCCGTCGCCTGGAGCGCGTCGAGCGTCTCGACGGAGCGCGGGTCGAGCGCGATGGCGCGCTCGAGCACCATGACGGCGTCACCCGCGAGGCCGAGCCGCTTGCGCAGGATCCCCGCGGCGGCCGTAAGCGCGGCGCCGCGCTCTTCGTCGGTCGAGCCCGTGCGCGCGTCGTCGGCGGAGGCGATGAGCGCGCGCGCCGCCGCCTGCGGATCGCCGCGCCGCGCGTGCAGCTCGACGACGCGCCGCCAGGCGGGCGCGACGGCGGGGCCGGGCGCGGCGGTGTCGAGGAACTGCTGGAGCGCGGCGATCGCGCCCTCCTCGTCACCGAGGCGTTCGCAGAGCGCGGCGAGGCGGCGCGCGAGCTCGGCGCGCGCCGGATCGCGCGGCGATGAATAGTCGAGGGCGCGGCGCAGCGCCGCGGCCGCCGCGTCGGGGCGATTGGCCGTCTCGGCGAGCTCGGCCTCGGCGAGCGCGACGGCCAGCACCGTCGCGGGCTGCGTCGTCTGTGGCGGCGGCGCGGCGTCGGGCGGCGGCGGCGCGACGTCGGGCTGCGCCGCTTCGGGAGAACGCTCGGCGGGGAGCGTCGTGAGATCGGTCTTGCACGCCTCGAAGAGCTCGGCGGCGCGCGCGTCGTCGGGGTGCGCGCTGAGCACGGCCTCGAGCAGCGGCCGCGCCTCGGCCGAGCTGCCGGCGCGCAGCCACTCGCGCGCCGCCGCGAGCCGCGCGACCACCGCGTCGTCGGCCTCACCGCGCGTCGCGGCCGTCGTCGCGACGTCGGTATATGCGCGCGCGGCTTCCGCGGCGTCGCCGCGCTCGGCGGCGAGCACGGCCGCGGCGAGCGAGAGCGCGGGCGCGCCCGCCGGCATGATCTCGCCGAGCGCCCCGAGCTCGGCGGCAGCTTCGCCCAGCGTCGCCTCGCGCGCGAGCAGCAGCTCGAGCACGCGGCGCGCCGCCTCGGCATCGACACCGTCGCCCGCGGCGGCGCGATAGATCGCGAGCGCGCCGCCCGCGTCGCCGCGCGCCAGCAGATCGTCCGCCTCGGCGACGGGGCGCGCCACGCCCACGCCCGTGACCTCGGCGGCGTCGGCGCCGTGCGCGTCGGCGTCCCACGCGAGCGTGACGCCGGCGGGCGAGACCGTGACGGCGCCGAGGCGCGCGTCCGAGATGTCGGGCAGCCGCCATCCCCAGGCGGCGAAGGTCTCGTAGACGGCGAGATCGAGCACGTCGACCTCGACGCTCCAGTGCGGCGTCGCGCGGCCGTTCGTCGTCACGACGGCTGCGGTCGCCGCGAGGACGGCGCCGCCCAGCAAGGGTGCGGCGAGCGGCAAGAACCCGTAGATGCGGACGTCGTCGATCGTGACGCGTACGCGTCGACGTGAGGCGGGCGTCACGCGCGCGCATGCCGTGAAGTCCGCTTCGCGGCCGCCCGCCCTCGCGTGACCTCGCACGCGGATCACGCCGTCGGCGAGGCTCACGCGCAGGTCGGAGATCCCGCCGTCGGCCAGCGCCTCGGGTGCGACGGCGGCGTGCAGGCGCGCCTCGTCGACGGTGATGACCGCCTCCCGCAGGCGGCCGCGCCGGAACCGCGCGCGCTCCGGCGCGGGCGCGGCGCCCGGCATGGAGATCTCCAGCTTCGCGAGCGTCGCGATCTCCGCGAGCGCGCAGGGCGCGACGGCGAGGGACGCGCGCCCGTCGACGATCGACAGCGCGATGTCCGGCGCGACGGTCGACGGCCCGGGGCTCGGCATCGTCACCGCGGCGCCTCTGGACGCTCCAGGCCGTACAGGATGCGGCCGCGTCGCCCGCCGAAGTATCGAACGAGCACGAGCGAGCCCAAGATCGACAGCGCCGTCGTGAACAACGGGAACGCGATCACGGCCTGCGCCGCGACGTCGGGCGTCGCGTTCGCCGCTGCGCCGCCCGCCTGCATCGCGACGAGCTGCGCCAGCTGCGGCGCCGCCTCGCGCGCGTATTGCCGAATGAGCGGGAAGGTCAGCGCCGCGCTCAGGATCTGATACGCGATGCCGACCCACGCCGCGAGCAGCGTGAACTGGCGCCCGCGTCGGTCGCGCGACATCGTCGCCGCGGCCGCGAAGAGCAGCAGCAGGCCCACGGGCAGCGCCGCCGCGGCGTTGAATCGGATCGCGTGCGTGTGCGCCGCCGCGATGCGCGTGCCCACGTCGATGATCTGTCGCAGGAGCACCTCCTGCGGCTCGGTCATCGCCTCCCGCACGGGGAAGTGCGTCCCCGCGCGCGGATCACGAAGCGCGTCCAGGCTCGAGACGAGCATGACGCCGCCATAGATGAGCGTGAACGACGACAGCAGCACGAGCCACGGCGGCCGGTGCTCGGGCGACTTCGCGCGGCGCGGCCCGAACGCGCCAGGCTCGGAATGCGCCGTTCCGCGCGCGTCGCGGAACCCCATTTAGCCTCCGAGCTGGCGCCGGCCCTGGCAGGGCTCGTAGACCGGCGGCTCGCCGCTGTCCTCGTAGCGGAGCTCTTCGCGGTTGATCTGGATGCGGTTGTGGCTCTTGGCCTCCAAGCAGCGGGCCTGCGTCCAGTCCGTCTGCACCTCGATCCACTTCGTGAGCTCGGCGTCGCGCGTGAGCTCGTCCTTCTTCTTCTCGAACTCGGCCATGTCGGGATCCTTGCGCTCCTTGAGGCGCACGATGATCCAGCTGCCCGCGACCTGGAACGGCCCCGCGAGCGGCGCCGCCGTCGTGAGCGCGAAGGCGGCCTTCGCGAGATCGTTCGACACGCCGATGCCCTCGATCATCGCGCCCTCGCGCGTGCCCCGGGGCGAGAACAGGCCGGTCTCCTCGGCGCGCGGCGCGGCCGACTTCCCGGGCTGGTCCTTGTCCTTGTCGTCTTCTGCGGGCGCCGGGAACAGGTCCTTGAGCGTCTTCGCCGGGTCGGCCTTCGCGCGCGTGATGGCCGCCTGCGCGCGCGAATTCGACTCGGCGCCCGCCTTCTCGGCGCGCACCTTCTCCTCGGCGAGCTCGAGCTTGACCTTCTCGAAGGGGATCGTGCCCTCGCGCGCGTCCTCGACCTTCGTGAGGTAGTAGCCACCCGAGCCCTTGAGCGGACCGATGACGTCGCCCGGCTTCGCCGCGAAGAGCTGCTTTTCGGGATCACCCGGGAGGTTGGTCGCGCCGTGGCCGCGCCAGCCGAGATCGCCGCCGCGCGCCTTGCCGATCGGATCGTCACTGGCTTCCTTCGCGACGGCGGCGAACGACTCGCCCTTCTTCACGCGCGCCGCGAGCGCGTCCATCTTGGCGCGCGCGGCCTTGTCGGCGTCGGGCTTCGCGTCGGGCGCGACCTTGAGCATGATCTGCCGCAGGCGCAGCTCCTTGGGCACCTTCTCGTAGATGAACTTGCGCTCGTCGTACGCCGTCTTGAGCGCCGCCTCGTTCTTCGCGGCGTAGTCGGCGATCTCGGCGTCCGTCGGCTGCACGTCGTCGGCGACGCCGTGCGAGGCGAAGCGCACGTACTCGAGGTTGACCTGCAGGTTCTTGCGCAGGAAGTCCTCCTTCACCTCGGCGGGCGACACCGTGACGCTCGCGCGCAGCAGCTCGCGCACGCGCGCGGCGAGCAGCTCGATCTTCTGCTCCTCGATGAAGCTCTGCGGCGTGACGCCCAGCTCGTACTGCACGAAGTTCTTGAAGGCGTCGTAGTTGAACTTCCCGTCCTTCATCATGCGGGGCGCCGTGCGCGGGTAGCCGAGGCCGATGAGCTTCGCCTCGGCGACCTGATCCTCGACCTGCTCGTCGCTCACGGCGTAGCCGAGGCGCTCGGCCTCGTCGGCGAGCAGCTGCCGCTCGATGAGCTTGTCCATGACGGTCTCTTTGAGGCGCTGCTGCTTCGCCATCTGCGCGGGGTACTGCGCGCCGCCGAGGACGAGGAAGCCGTAGCGGAAGTCGTTCCGCGTGACGAGCGTGCCCGCGACCTTCGCCGCGTAGTGATCGTTGGCCATCGTGGACTCGCAGCTGATGCCGCGCGATTGCGGGCCGAAGCTGATGACGAAGATCAAGATCAGGAGTCCGAAGATGGCGTAGATGACCACCGACTGCGACGATTTCCGCATCCGGTCGAGCATGAGAAGGGCCTCCGATTGGCTGCTGACGATTGAGCTGGGGATCGGCGGGACCACTGTGGTCTCGCTGAAAATGAATCACGCCCGAGGGCCCACGACGAGCCCCCAAATGCGGGCGGAATCTAACACACACGGCGGGCCCGCCCCTATCGGACACGGTGGATGTGTGTTAGAAAACTTCATCTCGCCTGCGGGGTCCGTCAGCCCGATTGGAACGGGGTATTCCGTGGGCCGTACAACACATGCTGCTTGATTGGGTCTACGGCCTTTTCTCCAATGACCTCGCCATCGATCTCGGTACGGCGAACACGCTGACGTTCGTCCGCGGCAAGGGGATCGTCTCGAACGAGCCGTCGGTTGTTGCGGTCCAGCGTGCCGGCAACGGCACGAAGAAGGTCCTCGCCGTAGGGAAGGAAGCGAAGGAGATGCTGGGCCGCACGCCCGGCAACATCGTCGCCGTGCGCCCCATGAAGGACGGCGTCATCGCCGACTTCGAGGTGACGGAGGCGATGCTGCGCTACTTCATCACGAAGGTGCACAACCGCCGCACGCTCGTGAAGCCGCGCATCATCATCGGCGTGCCGTCGGGCATCACCGAGGTCGAGAAGCGCGCCGTGCGAGACTCGGCGCTGGCTGCTGGCGCGCGCGAGGTCTACTTGATCGAAGAGCCCATGGCCGCCGCGATCGGCGCGGGGCTTCCCGTGACGGAGCCGTCGGGCAACATGATCGTCGATATCGGCGGCGGCACGACGGAGGTCGCCGTGATCTCGCTCGCGGGCATCGTCGTCGCGAAGTCGATCCGCGTCGCGGGCGACAAGATGGACGAGGCGATCGTCGCGTACATCAAGCGCAAGTACAACTTGCTCGTGGGCGAGCGCACGGCCGAGATCATCAAGAAGACGATCGGCAACGCCTACGCGACCGACGAGGTCATGACGATGGAGATCAAGGGCCGCGATCTCGTCGCGGGCGTGCCCAAGACGCTCGTCATGAACAGCGACGAGGTGCGCGAGGCGCTGTCGGAGCCCGTGAACCAGATCGTCGACTCCGTGCGCTCGGTGCTCGAGCGCACGCCGCCCGAGCTCGCGGCCGACATCGTCGACCGCGGCATCGTGCTCACGGGCGGCGGCGCGCAGCTGCGCAACCTCGACGTCATGCTGCGGGAGGAGACGGGCCTCCCTGTTATGGTATCGGACTCGCCGGAGTGCGCCGTCGTGCTGGGCACGGGCCGCGCGCTCGACGAGCTCGGCCTCTTGCGAGAAGTCGCGCTGCAATAGGTCCTTCCGTGTCGGAGAAGTCGAGGCGGGCCGGGTGAACGAATGACGGCAACCAGCAAGCGCCTGCGTGAAGGCGCGATCGTCGCGGTGACGCTGCTGTTCGCGCTCGTCGCGCTGCGCATGAGCGCGAAGAACCCCGGCGAGCTGTCGACGCTCGACCGCGGCGTGCTGCGCCTCGTGTCGCCCGCGCAGTCGGCGATGTCGTTCGTCGCGCGCGGCGTCGCCGGCGTCGCGGGGCGCTTCGTCGAGCTCGCGCGCGCGCGCTCCGAGAACCACGAGCTCGCGAAGGAGAACGCGCGCCTGCGCGCGGAGGTCGCCGACCTGCGCCGCCTCGCCGACGAGAGCGCGCGCTACCAGCGCCTCCTGGGTCTACGCGACCAGACGCCCGCCGAGACGATCGCGGCGCGCATCATCGCCGTCGACGCCTCGCCGTACTTCCGCGTCGCGCGCGTCGAGCTCGATCGCGGCGACGGCACCGTGAAGCACGGCATGCCCGTGCTCACGCCCGAGGGCGTCGTGGGCCGCATCGGCCACGTCTCGGGCAAGACGAGCGACATCATGCTGCTCGTGGACCCTCGTTCCGCAATCGATGTCGTCGTGCCGCGCACGGGCGGCCGCGGCATCCTGCGCGGCAAGGCGGCCGACAACGGCTACCGCTGCAGCATCGAGTACCTCACGCGCGGCGATCCGGCGCAGGTGGGCGACAAGGTCGTCACGAGCGGCCTCGGCGGCGCGTTCCCGCGCGATCTGCCCGTGGGTCACGTCACGTCGGTGTTGCCCGGCGCCGTGGGCCTGTTCCAGGAGGTCGAGGTCACGCCCGACGTCGACTTCGCGCGCCTGTCCGAGGTGCTCGTCGTCGCGGCGCCGCCGCCCGCCGCCGATCCCGACGCCGGCAACCACCGCGCCGCGGCGACGCCCGCGCGCGGCCCCATGGTGTATCGATGAGATCCGCCATCACCTTGATCGTCGCGTACCTGCTGCTCATTTTGCAGTCGACGGTGCTCGAGCTCGCGCCCGTACGCATGGCGGCGCCCAGCTTGGGCCTGCTCGTTGTCATGCACGTGGGCCTGTCGAACAAGTGGAGCATCTCGTCGGCGGCGCTCGTGGCGTTCGCGACGGGGTACCTGCTCGATCTCGTGTCGGGCGCGCCGCAGGGCGTGCACGCGTTCGTGTTCGTGCTCATGGCGCTCTTCGCGCGCGCGCTGTCGGTGCGCGTCGCCGTCACGGGCATCGTCATGGCGGCGGCGTCGTCGTTCGTCGCGAGCTTGCTCGCCGCGCTGCTCATCGTGTTCGTGCGTGCGCAGGTCGCGCCGGAGGGCGGCTACGGCGGTCTGCGCCAGGCGCCCTTCGAGGCGCTGCTCACCGCCTTCGCCGGCCCGTTCGTGCTAGGTCTTCTGCGCCGCATCGACGGCAAGATCGACACCGTTCGTTCGCGCGTCGGCCTGTCCCGCGGGCCTCGCACGCTCGGCGACAACATGAACTTCCGCTGACCCATGGAAATAGCCGGGCAAGACGCTGAGCTGCCGGAGATGCGCCGGCGCGCGCGGTCCTTCGGGATCATCGCGCTCTTCATCTTCCTGGCCATCGCGGGGCGGCTCTTCTATCTGCAGGTCGTCCAGGGCGACGCCTTCTACCGCCTGACGTCGGACAGCATCGTGCGCACGGAGATCCTGCCCGCCGTGCGCGGGCAGATCCGTGATCGCAAGGGGCGCGTGCTCGCGACGGTCCGGCCCTCGTACAACCTCTACGTGACGCCGCGGACGCTCACGTCGGAGAGCTTCGCGCACCTGCGCACGATCCTCGGCATGAACGGCGACGAGGCCATGGACGTGTGGGAGCGCGTGCAGGGCAACGCCGCCGCCGACGGCACGCCGGGCGCGCGCGAGAAGGAGCGCCCCGTGCTGCTCGCCGAGGACATCTCGCGCGAGGCCATGGCGTCGATCGAGACCGGCCTCGAGATCCCCGGCGTCAAGATCGTCTCGGTGCCGCGCCGCTCGTACCCGCAGGGCGCGCTCGCGTCGCACGTCCTCGGGTACATGAACGAGGTCTCGGCCGACGAGGTGCGCGCGAAGAAGGACGAGGGCTACCGCGCGGGCGATCTCATCGGGCGCACGGGCATCGAGCGCCAGTGGGAGGGCTACCTGCGCGGGCGCGCCGGCTTCCAGAAGATCGTCGTCGATCGGCGCGGGCTGCCCAAGCCCGACCTGCGCGAGATCACCGACGGGCCGACGTCTCAGGCGGCGGTGCCCGGCAACCACCTCGTGCTCACGATCGACATCGACGTGCAGCGCATCGCTGAGCGCGCGCTGCGCAACGCCTCGGCCGCCGCGGTCGTCGTCATGGACGTCGACACGGGCCGCATCCTCGCGCTCGTGTCGAAGCCGGGCTTCGATCCGAACGAGATGTCGGGGCACCTCACGCCCGACGCCGAGCAGCGCATCCTCACCGATCGCTTTCATCCGCTGCGCGACAAGGCGCTCACGGAGACGTACTACCCGGGCTCGACGTTCAAGGCGGTCTCGGCGCTCGCGGCGCTCGAGGATCGGCTCGTCACGCCCGAGGAGCGCACGAAGTGCCACGGGTCTTTCGAGATCGGCCGTCGTCGCTTCCGCTGCACGAAGACGCACGGCGTGGTCGCGATGTACGACGCCATCGTGCAGAGCTGCAACGTCTACTTCTACGAGCTGGGCGCGCGGCCCGGCATGATGGATCGCCTCGCGAAGTACGGCGCGGATCTCGGCCTCGGCGCGCCCACGGGCCTCGGCCTCAACGGCGAGGAGGGCGGCTTCTTGCCGACCGAGGAGTGGTACCGCGAGCAGAAGCGACTCAACCCGAAGGCCGAGGGCTTCCAGGTCGGCCAGGCGCTCAACGCCGTCATCGGGCAGGGCTCGACGCGCGCGACGCTGTTGCAGATGACGACGCTGTACGCGGCCATCGCGAACGGC
>DATAZS010000352.1:0-3300 GCA_036271915.1 Polyangia bacterium | reverse complement strand
TGTTCAGATTCGCTCGGTCGAGTGAAAGCGCGGCGCGGCTCCTACGGACGTTGTGTGTCGTCGGCGTGGTGGGCATTGCCATCGCCTCGTGTCGCGACGGCGCCTCGCCGGACCTGTCGGCACCCGACAGCCTGACGCCCGGGCACGCCTCGCTCGCGATCGCGCCCCGTTTCGCCACGCTTCCAACCGGGGCGCCGAGCATTACGCTCGCGACGGTTAAAGGCCTGCTCATCTCCAGTGCGGGCGACACGACGGTCGTCACGGCCCACTTCGACGGCGATAGTGCCGTCCTCGATTTCAACGTGCAGTTCACCGGGTCCTCGGCGACCTATAAGCTCGATCTCACCGCGTTCGACGCCAATGGCGTCATCGCGTATCACGCGGCGCAGGACGTCACGCTCAAGCCGGGCAAGAACAACAGCGTGAATCCCGTGCTCGTCTATGCCGCGCCCGATGCGGCTGTCACGGCGCTCCACGTCTCGCCGAGCGTCGTGACGCTCAACGCGGGCGCGAGTGGCGCCGTGTCGGTGACCGGCACGAATGCCAGCGGCCAAGCGGTCGCGCCCATCCGGGTCGGGTGGACCGCGCGCACCGGCGCCGTGACGATCGACGACAACGGCAACATTCAGGCAGGCCAGTTCCAAGGCACGACGTGGGTCGTGGCGCGGACGGCGAACAACGTGGCGGATTCGGCGCAGGTGAAAGTGCACGCGCCCGTCGCCAAGGTGATCACGGCGCCGACGACGATCCAGGTGACGCGCGGGACGAGCGCCGCATCGTCGGCCGAGCTGCGCGACGCCGGCAACAATTTGATCGACGACCGGACCGCGGTCTGGACGTCGGCGGATGCGACGATTGCGACGGTGAATGCGACGGGCGTGATCACGGGCGTGAAGATCGGAACGACGACCATCACGGCGGCCTTGGAAGGCAAGAGCGCGACGGTGGCGGTGACGGTGGTGACGCCGCTCGATCACATCGAGGTGACGCCGACGACGCTGACGTTTGCATCGTTGCACGAGACGAAGACGCTGACGGTCAAGCTGGTGCCGAAGACGACGACCCCGTCGCCCGCCGGTACGAGCGGTGGGGCAGCGGCGGACGTGTCGCTCGACGGGATCGTGCCGGTGTTTACGGTCGACGATCCGACGATTGCGATGGTGGATCAGACGGGCGTGGTGACGGCGCTGAAGAACGGGACGGTGACGGTGACCGTGACGGCCGATGGGCTGACGGCCACGACGCCGGGGACGGTGAAGCAGGTGGCGGCGACGGTGACGATCACGCCGAAGACGGCGAGCCTGTCGGCGATCGGCGACGCGGTGCGCTTCACGGCGACGGTGCTGGATGCGCTGGGGAGTGTGATCGATGGCGCGGTGATTACGTGGACGTCGTCGGATCCGTCGGTGGGCACGATCTCGAGCAGCGGCGTGCTGACGGCGAAGAAGGCGGGATCGGTGTCGGTGACGGCGGCGATCGATGGGAAGACGGACACGGGGAATTTGAACGTCGCGCCGACGATCAAGTTGTTGGGCCTGTATTTGTCGAAGAGCACGATTGCGGTGGGCGGCGGGGCGACGGTGACGGGCAAGTTTGCGGATGCGAACGGGAACCCGTTGTCGGATGCGCCGACGACGTTTACGACGACGACGCCGGGGATCATCTCGGTGTCGTCGAGCGGAGCGATCACGGGCGTGGCGGGAGGAACCGGTCATATCATCGGCACGTCGGGCTCGCTCACCGGCGCCATCAATATCACCGTGAGCGGCTCTGGTGGTGGTGGCGGATCAGGAACGCTGGTGCTCACACCTCCGACAGCTGAGAAGCTTCCAAGCTCGCACCAGGACTTCTCCGTCGTATCCGAGTTCTCCAGTACGTTGAATTGGACAGTCAACGGCATTCCGAACGGCAATTCCACGTACGGCACCATCACGCTGAGCGAAGTCACTGGCACTGTTACGTACAACGCGCCAAACGCCGTTCCGAGTCCTGCAACCTTCGATGTGTGCGCCACTCAGGCGAGCGACGCAACCGTCTTCGGATGCGCGCACGTGACCATCAGCGCAATTCCAAGCGGCGGTGCCGACGTCGTGGTGTTCAACGATCAAAACGTTGTCGATTACCCGGGGGCGAGCGATCCGAACAACCAGCAGATGTTCCGCAACCTGGTCAACTTTACTGGCGCTGGAGCACGAGCCACGAAGACATCAGTGATGTTCTATGGTGGCCACTCATCGCGGTTCTTCCCCGGCAGCGCGGGTGCGATGGGATCAACGATCAGCGCAGCGGGCTACACCACCGTGGACTACACCGACACCTTCAATACGTCGATCGACGCGAGCATCAAGGTCATTCTGCTCTGGTTGCCAACGACGCCGTTTGACGCAACCGAGATCAACATCCTCAAGGAGTTCGCGGGCCAGGGCGGCCGCATCGTATTCATCGGCGAATACGACACGTACTACGGGCTGACCACCGGAATTCCGACGGAGAATCAGTTCTTCCTCGATATGGGCGCGCAGATGACGAATGCGGGCGGAGCTTATGACTGTGGCTTTGTTGTCGAGGGCCCGGCACAACTGCGCCCTCACCAGATCACGACAGGGCTGTCGGACCTTACGGTCGCATGCGCGTCGGAAGTCATTCCCGGGCCGGACGACTATCCGTTCCTGTACGACCAGACGAATACGCACGTGCTCGCGGCAGTCGCGAAGATCGACGTAACGCCGATTCCGACCGGCGGCGCCGCGGCGAGTCGACTCAAGGGGACGCGCCCCCGCGTCATGTATAAGGCGCGCACCATCACGCCAATTCGGACTGGGGCTGGCGCGCCGAATCCGAAGGATTCTCAGGGACGGCCAATACCGCCGAAGCCATAACGTTTTGTTCCAAGTAGTCGAGAGAGGACGCACAAATGGTGCGTCCTCTCTTGTTTCGCATTGCGCCTCCACCGCAAGAATGCTAGGCTAGCGGAGCCATCCGGGGGGCACCCGGTCAAGCTCGAGCTCGATCGGTCTGAGTCGTCTGGCAATTCGGAGGTTTTTTGTGTTCAGATTCGCTCGGTCGAGTGAAAGCGCGGCGCGGCTCCTACGGACGTTGTGTGTCGTCGGCGTGGTGGGCGTTGCCATCGCCTCGTGTCGCGACGGCGCCTCGCCGGACCTGTCGGCGCCCGACAGCCTGACGCCCGGGCACGCCTCGCTCGCGATCGCCCCCCGTTTCGCCTCGCTTCCAACCGGGGCGCCGAGCATTACGCTCGCGACGGTTAAAGGCCTGCTCATCTCCAGTGCGGGCGACACGACG
>DATAZS010000351.1:0-8054 GCA_036271915.1 Polyangia bacterium | reverse complement strand
GGCGTCGTAGCGCTCGACGAGCGCGACGCGCGCGAGCCCGACGTGCGCGTCGGGATTCGCGGCGTCGCGCGCGAGCACGGCGCGGAAGGATTTGTCCGCCTCCGCCGCCGCGTGCTTGTCGAGGAACATCCACCCCCAGTCGAGGTTGGCCGCCGTCGCGCGCGGCTCGGCGCGCACAGCGTCGCGCAGCGTCTCGTTGGCGTCCTTCCAGTTGCCGTCGAGGCGCACGGCGGTCGCGATCGCGATCAGGTTCGCGGCGCGCGTCTTGTCGACACCGCCGCCGTTCCAATCGGCGTAGCTGCGCTCGATGAGCGGCGCGAGCGCGCCGTGATCGCCGACGAGCGCGTCGAGCCGCATGAGCGCGTCGCGCGTCGGCAGATCATCGGGCGCCGCGACGACGGCCGCTTCGAGGGCGGCGCGCGCCTCCGCGTAGCGGCCGAGCGCGACGAGCGCGTGGCTCGCGAGCACGGCGCGCCCCGCATCGCCCGTCCGCTTACCGGCCGTCGCGAGGCGCAGCGCCTTCTCGTACTGTCCCGTCCGCAGGGCCTCGTCGATGGCGGCGCGCCCCGCGTCGCCCGACGTTCCCCGCGCTTCGACATCCCGGGCGCACACGACGCTCGCCGCCAACGCGAAACAGACGAAGACGACGCGCGCATGTGCAAGTGGTCGCGGTGACAGGCCGGTCATTCTCATCTTGCGCGTCTCGCGCGCTCAGTCTCCCTCGGCGCCGTGCTACGATCCACCTGTCACCCGCGGAGGCCCTATGGCGATCGAGACCGAGACCAAAACGCCGAAGACCAAAGACGCCGAGCTGCGCCCCGAGGTCTTCGACGACTACGACGCGTTCCTCAAGCAGGCGATCCGCGACTTCTACGACCAGGGGTGGAAGAGCCGGCGGGGCAGCTTCATCGCGCTCCTCATTGCTTCGGGCCAGATGACGTCGCTCGCGGCTGACTCGATCAAGGATGGCACGGGTCTCAAGCGAGCCGCGCTCGGCGCCGCGGGCGTCGTCGCGCTCCGGATCGGCCTGCGCTACGCGCTGTCGGGCCCGCTCGGCATCATCCTCACGGGCGCCGCGGCCGTCTCGCTCGTGAGCTACCTCGTCACGAATCAAAAAGAGATCACGACGAAGGTCGGCACGTTCCGCACGCTCATCGCCGAGACGCGCACGCGCTTCGAGGAGACCCAGGGCGGCTACCGCGCCGGTCGCTACGACGCCGCGAGCCGCAACCTCATGGTCGACGGCCTGCTGAAGCGCTTCCTCGAAGATCTCGACGCGGCTTGAGGCCGCGGTCTACGTCAACATCAGCGACTTCAAGCCGCCGACGGAGAAGCGGACGAGCAAGCTCGAGCGCAGGACGTTCTCGACCTTGCCGCGGCCGTACTCGACGTGCGAGATGATCTCGCCGGCCTTGTAGCGCTCCTTCGGGTCGAACCGGCGAACGTCGGCCGCCGAAGCGACCTCCTCGCCCAGCGCGCGCAGCTGGGCGGCGCGACGCTGCGCCTCGGGGTCGACGGCGACGCGCGGCCGCGAATCGCCCTCGACCGCCGCGGCCTCGCCCTTGGCGGCGCGCGCCCGGGCGGGGCTCGTGCGGTAGGTGTGCCGCGATCCGCACACCTGGCAAAGCACCTGCTTGGGTTCGGTTCCCACCATGGCGACGATGCTGTGGGTCTGACTCTCGCCACACTTACCGCACCAGGCCTCGATGTCGGCGCCGACGCGCGCGCCGGTCGCGGGCGCCGCGCGATCGTGCTGGGACCAAGACACGCCCGTGATGCGCCTCTCGTGGGGCGCGCCCGCGCCCGCCATGCGATCGGGCGTGCTCTCGGCCGTGACGGCGTGAACCTTGGGCAGCAGCGATCCGAGCCGCTTGAGGTCCATGACCCGCCGCCCGAGCAGCCGCTCCGCGCGCTCTTTATCGCCGGGCGTCAGCGACTGCAGCAGCGCGCGGTACCGGTCGGACAAGCGCGCGATCCCTTCGAGCGCCGTCGCGACGAAGTCGCGCTCGTCTTGACGCTCCTGCGCTTGATGCGCTTGCAGGGTCGCGTCTCGGAGCTCCTCGTTCAGCTGCTCGATCGTCGGGGCATCCACCGCGCGACTATTTCCCACGCCTGCGCGCCGACTGCAATGGGGAACAATTGGGAAGGAGAGTGGACCCTAGCGGCGAATCGTCGCAGGTCATGATGATCGCGACGAACTTTGGCCACAAACGCTCCGTTCACGGTACTGTACGCGCCTTCCCTAGGAGAAATAGTCGGATGTCGATGACACCAGTCCGCCCCCGTGTTCTCGTCGCCCTGTTCGGCCTTCCTCTTTTCCTGCCGATCCTCTTGGTCTCCGGTCCCGCGCGCGCCCAGCGCACGGTGACGCCGGCGCCCGGCATGGATGACGAGCCGACGCCGCCCTCCGTGCTGCGCCCAGCGCGCGAGCCCGACGCCGACGTTTCAGCCGTGGGCGTGGGCGTGGATCCGATGGCGCCCCCCGCGGGCGCCGTCAATCCCGACAGCTACCTGACGTCGCTCATGGGCCCCATCGGCCTTTATCACCTGTCGACGGCAGAGCTCGGGCCGAAGAATCACGTTCGCCTCGGCCTGCACTTCGACTGGTTCGAGAACAAGAACTTCCTCGTCGCGGGTGACAAAGACACGCGCGTCGACGGCAACTTCACGTTCGGCTACACGCCGCACCAATACCTCGAGCTCTTCGGCGCGCTGCTCACGTCGAGCAACCGCAACGTGCGCTCCGGCGCTGGCGAGCCGCCGCGCCGCGATCCCGAGCTCATCAAGTCGTTCGGCGATCTCGTGCTCGGCGGCAAGACCGCCGTGCCGGTCGCGCGCGGCATGACGGTGGGCTTCGAGCTCGGCTTCCGCTTCCTGTCGGGAATCTCCAATCTCTCGGTCTCGCCGAGCTCGACGTCGCTGTGGCTCGGGCCGCTCTACATGCTCGATCTGCGGCCCATCAACGGCGCGCCCGTGCGCTTCCACGCGTCGGCGAACTTCTACGTCGACAACTCGAAGAACCTCATCAACTTCTCCGACCCGACGATCTCGATCTACACGCGCGAGGTCGCGTCGTTCGCGTACGGCATCGCCGACAGCCGCTTCCGCTTGGGCGCGGGCGTCGACCTGCCGCTCGAGGCGCGCACGGCGCCCGTGCCGCTCACGCCGTTCGTCGAGTACCACGCCGAGATCGTGACCTCGAGCGCCGACCCGGCGTTCAAGAACCAGCCGAACGACACGAAGAACCGCGATCAGCAGTGGGCCACGCTCGGCCTGCGCGCGCGCGTCTTCCGCGGGCTCACGCTCGACGCGGGCGCCGACCTGCGCATTCGCTCCGTCGGCTACGAGTACGGGCCGCCGCTGCCGCCCTTCATGCTGATCTTCGGCGCGGCGTTCCCGCTGGACGTCGACGCCTTCACGCGTCCCACGGTGGTCACGCGCACGATCGAGCGTCCGGTCAGCGCGGGCCCGCCACCGATCCTCGAAGGCCAGGTCACGGGCACGGTGAAGAGCGGGCGTGACGGCAAGCCGGTGGCGAACGCCATCGTCGCCGTCGCCAACAAGCCGCTGTCGCGCGTCGCCACCGATCCCGACGGCACGTTCCGGACAATCATGCTGGCGCCCGGGCCTGTGAACCTGGACGTGACGGCGCCCGGCTTCGAGTCGACGCGCGTCGCGGCCGCCGTCATCCTCGGCCGTCCGGCCAAGGCTGACGTCGTGCTCACGCCCAAGGTCATGACGGGCAACGTGCGCGGCAAGGTCACCGACTCGAAGGGCCACCCGTTGCAGGCCGCGCTGCGCCTCTCGGGCGTCGAGACCTACTCGGCGCAGGCCGACGCGTCGGGCATGTTCTCGGCGGCGCTGCCCGTTGGCCCGTACCGCGTGATCGCCGAGATGCCGGGCATGCCGACCAAGGAGGTCACGGTCGACATCGTCGAGGGCCACGACAGCCAGCTCGACATCGTCATGCGCGCGCCCAACCCAAACATCACGCTCACGGGTGACGTCGTCACGCTCAAGCAGCCCATCAGCTTCAAGGCGGGCGCCGCGAAGCTCGACGCCAAGGCGCAGGGCGAGCTCGACGGCGTCGCCGAGCTGCTCCAGGACCACCCCGAGCTCCACACGCTCAAGGTCGAGACCTATTGGGACAACAGCGCGGGCCCCAAGGCCAAGTCGCTGACCGACGCGCAGGCCAAGGCCATCAAGGACTACCTCATCGGCAAGGGTGTCGCCGACGCGCGCATCGACGCCAGCGGGCAGGGCGCCGAGAAGCCGCTCGTCCCGAACATCGGCCCCGTCAACAAGGCGAAGAACCGCCGCGTCGAGCTGCACATCGTGCAGTGACCGCGGGCGGTAGACGTTCGGCCGGCGCACGGGCGTGCCGGCCGAACGCGCGTATAATGAAGCCGTGGAGCTCTTCAAACGCCTGAATGAAGTGGGCTTCGAGCGTTCGCGGCGCGCACTCGCCGCCCTCGCGCTCAGCCTGTTCGTCTTCCTCTATCTCCTCGTCTCGCTGAATCCGCCGGGTGAGGGATGGCGGCTCGCGTTCCTCGCGTTGTCGGCCTGCTACGGCGTCGCCTTCATGGGCGTCGCCGCCGAGTGGTTCTGGGGCCGATGGTTCGCGAGCGGGCTCGGCTGGTCCGGCGTCATGGTCGCCGTCGCGTCGCTCGTCATGCTCGGCTGGACGCCCGTGCTCGCGATCTACGGGGGCGTCCACGGCCTCGTCGTGCTCGCGCTCGCCGGCAAGAAGATGGCCGAACGCTTCGACCTGCAGACGGCGTGGCGCGAGCGCTACGGCATGGACGAGTTCGGCGTCGATCGCCTGCGCAAGACGGTCACGCGCGCGTCGGCGTCACTGCCGAGCGTGATCCTGTGGGCGCTCGCGCCCAAGGAGCCAGGGCAGGGCATGATCGTCGCGGGCGCGATCGCGCTGGCGTCGGTCTTGGCGGTCGGTGGCCTCGGCGGCGTCATTCGCCTGCGCAGCTGGGGCGTGCTCGCGCTCGCCGCGTCGGGCGCGCTGTACTTGCTCGGCGACACGAACCACATCTCGTGCCTGCACTTCCTGCACGGCCTGCCACGGGCCGTGCGCTTCCCGGCGGCTGCCGAGCTCTTCGTGTTCCATCTGAGCCCACGGCTGACGGCGCTCATGCTGGCGACCGCGGTCGTCCCGTTCGCGGGCCCGATCGCCGGCCACCTCACGCGACGTCGGAACGCCTGACGGGCGGTCGGGGGCGCGCGCCTTTGGGCGCGCGCGCTTTCATCCGGACGACGGCCGTCCGCGACAGGGATCAGATCTTCGCGTCGACGGCGGCCGGCATGGCGTCGGCCGCGCCCGGGGTCGTCGTGATGCGCATGCCGTAGAACGAGCGCCACACGAAGACGACCGAGATCAGGAAGAACACGGCGGCGAGCACCGCCGACAGCCCCCGTGACAGGCCCACCGCCAGCTCGACGGCCAGCAGGCCGAAGAGCGTCGTGAACTTGATCACCGGGTTCATGGCGACCGACGACGTGTCCTTGAAGGGATCGCCCACGGTGTCGCCCACGACGGTCGCGGCGTGCAGCGGCGTGCCCTTCTCCTTGAGGTCGACCTCGACGAGCTTCTTGGCGTTGTCCCATGCGCCGCCGGCGTTCGCCATGAAGATGGCCTGATACAGGCCGAACAGCGCGATGGAGATCAGGTAGCCGATGAAGAAGAACGACTCGAGGCACGCGAAGGCGAGGGTGCTGAAGAAGACGGTGAGGAAAATATTGAACATGCCCTTTTGCGCGTACTGCGTGCAGATCTCGACGACCTTCTTGCTGTCGGCGATCGAGGCCTTCTCGGCGCTGCCATCGAGCTTGATGTTTTTCTTGATGAACTCGACGGCGCGGTAGGCGCCCGTGCTCACGGCCTGCGTCGACGCGCCCGTGAACCAGTAGATGACGGCGCCGCCCATGATGAGCCCGAGCAAGAAGGGCGGGTGCAGGATCGACAGCTTGTCGAGATCGACCGTGAGCCCCTGCGTGAGGCTCATGATGATCGAGAAGATCATCGTGGTGGCGCCCACGACGGCCGTGCCGATGAGCACGGGCTTGGCCGTCGCCTTGAACGTGTTGCCGGCGCCGTCGTTCTCCTCGAGCAGGTGCTTGGCGCGCTCGAAGTCGACGTCCCAGCCATGGCTCTTCTTGATCTCATCCTTGACGCCGGGGATCGACTCGATGACCGACAGCTCGTAGACCGACTGCGCGTTGTCGGTCACGGGACCGTACGAATCGACGGCGATCGTGACGGGGCCCATGCCGAGGAACCCGAAGGCGACGAGGCCGAACGCGAACACGGCGGGCGCCTTCATGACGTCGCCGAGGCCGCCCATGCTCACGAGGTAGGCGACGCCCATGAGCGCGACGAAGACGACGCCCATCCAGTAGGCGCTGAAGTTGCCGGCCGTGAGACCCGACAGGATGTTGAGCGACGGGCCGCCCTCGCGCGAGGCCGTGACGACCTCCTTGACGTGCTTCGACGACGTCGACGTGAAGACCTTGATCATCTCGGGGATGATGGCGCCCGCGAGCGTGCCGCACGTGATGATCGTCGCGAGCTTCCACCACAGCGACTCGTCGCCGCCGCCGCCGAGGCGCGGGATGAGCAAGTACGAGACGACGTAAGTCATGGCGACCGACACGAGCGACGTCACCCACACGAGCTGCGTGAGCGGCGACTCGAAGTTCATCTTGTCGGCGTTGGCGTAGCGGCCTTTGACGACCGCCTCGTTGAACAGATACGAGATGCCGGAGGCGACGATCATCATGATGCGCATCGCGAAGATCCACACGAGCAGCTGGACCTGGACCTCGGGCTCCGTGACGGCGAGCAGGATGAAGGTGATGAGCGCCACGCCCGTGACGCCGTAGGTCTCGAAGCCGTCGGCCGAGGGCCCGACCGAGTCGCCCGCGTTGTCGCCCGTGCAGTCGGCGATGACGCCGGGGTTGCGCGCGTCGTCCTCCTTGATGTTGAACACGATCTTCATGAGGTCCGACCCGATGTCGGCGATCTTCGTGAAGATGCCGCCCGCGATGCGCAGCGCCGACGCGCCCAGCGACTCGCCGATCGCGAAGCCGATGAAGCACGAGCCCGCGTAGTCACGCGGCAGGAACAGCAGAATGCACAACATCATGAACAGCTCGACGCTGATGAGCAGCATGCCGATGCTCATGCCGGCCTTGAGCGGGATCGCGTAGCAGGGGTAGGGCTTGCCCTTGAGGCTCGCGAAGGCCGTGCGCGAGTTCGCGAAGGTGTTGATGCGGATGCCGAACCAGGCGACGCCGTAGCTGCCGCCGATGCCGATGAGGCTGAACAGCAGGATGACGACGACCTTGGCGGGCGCGAAGTGCCGCAGCACGCCGAAGTACACGATCATGATGACGCCGATGAAGACCTCGAGCAGCAGGATGAACTTGCCCTGCGTCACGAGGTACGTCTTGCACGTCTCGTAGATGAGCTCGGAGATCTCGAGCATCGATTTGTGGACCGGCATGGCGCGCAGCTGGCGGAAGATCACGAGCCCGAAGGTCAGGCCGAGCAAGCAGACGACGAGGCCGCCCGTGAGCAGGGTGTTGCCCGGCAGCGAGCCGAGGAAGTGGACGCCGCCGAGATCCGGCAGGACGAGGCTAGCCTCGCCGCCCTCGTGAGACGACGCGACGGGCGCGCCGTCGATGTCGACGACCTGGCCCGCGTGCGCGGGGGCCGAGGCGAGCATGAGCGCGAAGAGCGTCACCGTGGCGGCGACCGAGGCAAGCGTCCGACAACGCCGATCCAAAGATCCGAGTCGTGGCATGGGGAGGGTCTCCTGGGCTGGGGGCAGTTGGCCTGCGCCGAGTGTCGCAGGGCCCGCGCCTCTGGAACAAAAAAAGGCGCCCTTGCGGACGCCTTTTCTTAAGACCTGCAAACCGCGGTGTACAGCCGCGGCGACTCGATCTCAGTCACCTCAGTCACCCTTGGACTTGAGGACGACCAAGCGGTAGTTCGCGTACCCAGCCTGGCCACACGAGTAGAAGATCTCGGTCAGCAGGCG
>DATAZS010000350.1:0-2095 GCA_036271915.1 Polyangia bacterium | reverse complement strand
CGGCGGCCGCTGCCGCGGCGGCGCCAGCCGAGGCGCCGGTGGCGGCCGAGACGCCGCCGAAGGCGCAAGCCAGTCCCGCTCACAAGCACGTCGCCAAGGCAGCGAAGAAGAAGGCCGGGAAGAAGCACCACTGATCGCGATCGCGAAAAGCCCTCGACCACGCCACTTTTGGTCGAGCGTTTCTCGAGATTGCGGCCGAGTCTCTCTCAGGCCCGTCGCGCGAGCAGGTCATCGACCGCCGCCGCGATCTCCGCGGTGACCTCGTCGATCGACCCGCGCCCGTCGATGACGACGGTCGACGGATCAACCGCCGCGAGCCGGCGGTAGTTCTCGGCGACGCGCGCCTGAATGAGATCGTCGTCGTAGCGCTCGACGACCCGGCCCGCAGCGCGACGTCGCGCCGCCGCGACGTCGATGGAAACGTCGAGCAGCAGCGTGAGATCGGCCGGGCGCACGGCGCGTGCGAGGCCCGCGACCCAGGTTCGATCTGCCTCCTCGGCCTGATAGGCGAGCGACGACATCAGATAGCGGTCGGACACGACGTCGACGCCGCCCGCGAGCAGGGGCTCGACCTCGCGGCGCAAGTGGTCGCGGCGGTCGGCCGCGAACAGCAGGGCCATCGCTTGGCCGTCGGCGGGCGCGCCGTCGGGCAACGCATGCTGGCCCAGGAGCAGCTCGCGCAGCAGGCGGCCGACCGGCCCCGTGCTCGGCTCGCGCGTCGCGTGCGCGCGGCGACCGCGCGCTTCGAGGTGCGCCGTGAGCCGCCCGAGCTGCGTCGTCGTGCCCGAGCCGTCGATGCCCTCGAGCGCGATGAAGACGGCGGCCGATTGGGGGACTGTGGCGGACATCATCGAAGACCCGATCCTTCCCGAACCGCGACAGGAGGCTTGAGTAATCCCGGCCGCCGATCTATCCCCCTTACTACACGGTGCCGACAGTGGCGGAAAGCGGGAATTGGTTTCGACGGACGCGCGTGCTCGCGCTCGTCGCCTTCGCTGTGGCGACCTCCGCCGGATGCCACCGCTCGAGCGGGCGGTCGAGGGCGCCGAACGCGTCCTCGGCGCCGCTCGACGCACGCGACGTCCACTGCGTCGAGCGCCCCGAGGGCTGCGTCTTCTGTGAAGGACGGAGCCCGACGTCGCCCCTCGTCGATCCAGACGCGCTGCCCGAATCGTTGTGCGATCCGAAGGATCCGGGCACGTGCGTCGACTTCTGCACGAGCCTCACGCCCGACTGCGCCGTCCCTTGGCGCTCGGGCGCGAGCTGCTTGTTGCCCTCGGAGCTCGAGTTCCGACGCGAGCTCTTTCGACGCGACACCGCCGACCGGCCCGAGGCGCTCGTCCAGGGCCGCGTCACGGATGATTCAGGCCACCGCGTCGAGGGCGCGAAGATCGGTGTGTGGTTCCAAGGCACGGCCGTCTTCGAGGACGCGACGGGCAAGGACGGCGGCTTCCGCGTGAAGCTGCCCGCGGCCCCGGGAAGCTACACGATTCGAGTGAGCCACACGGGCCTCGCCACCGAGCTCAACGAGCTGCGCATCGACCACGGTGGAACCCTCGCGCGCAACTTCCACCTGACGGCCGAGAGCGTCGTGCGCGGCCATGTCACCGACGGCGCCGGCAACCCCGTTCCCGGCGCGACCGTGCACGCGCTCCGCAACGCCGACGATCCAATCCCCGCGTCCGAGGCCCAGACCGCCGAAGACGGCACCTTCAGCCTCGGCGGCCTCGACGCCAAACGCTACACGCTGCGTGCCGCGAAGTTCGGCTGGCTCCCCGTGACGCTCAAGAACCCGGTGACCGTGCCCGGGCCGCGCGTCACCTTCAAGCTCACGCAGACGGGCGTCATTCGCGGCCGCGTGCTCGACGCCGACGGGGACGGCCAACCCGGCGCGACCGTCGTCGCCCTCCTGTCGGGCGGCCTCGCGGCGACCGGCTCACCGGTCATCTGGACGTGCGACACGAACGGCGAGTTCGCTCAGGACCGCTTCCAACCGGGCGCGTATTACGTGTGGGCCAGGCACGGCGAGATGCTGCTGTATCCGCCCGAGAAGATCGAGATCACGGCCGACGCGCTCGACGCGCAGCTCGAGCTC
>DATAZS010000349.1:0-7333 GCA_036271915.1 Polyangia bacterium | reverse complement strand
GAAATCGGCGCGATCGCCGACACGCGCGCTGAGCTGAAGTCCCCGTGCGCGTCATCTGATTGGACGCTGGCGCTCGACTGAACGGTAGCTATGTTCAGCAGGGCTTCGACGAGATCGGCGTTTTTCAAACGGGTGGGATTCAAATGAAGACGAGATTGTTGGTGGTGGGTGCGGTGATCGTGGCGGGCTGCGCGGGACCCGAGTCTTTCCATGAGCGCGTCGGCGCGGGCGCGTCGGCAGGAACGGGCGGCACGATCGCGGTCATGGTGCCTGGAACAGCCGGCGCCGACGGAACGGCGGGCGCCGGTGAACCTGGGAGCGCCGGCGCCGTTGGGGGCGCGGGTGTCGTGGGGACGGCGGGCGCCGTCGGCGGCCCGGCGGGAATCGTGGGCGGTTCGGCCGGCGCGGGGACTGCCGGCGCGGGTGTTGCCGGTGCGGGTGTTGCCGGCGCGGGGAGCGCGGGCGCGACGGTCGACGCGGGCGCGCCCGGCACGGCTGGCGCGACGATGACGAACCCGCACGACGCCGCCGTCGAAGCGCCGCCGGCCAAGGCCTACGGTACGGCGCAATGGAAGGCGACGGCCTCGATCACCGCTGCCGGAAATGCGGATTTACCGGCCAACGTCTTCGACGGAAATATCACGACGCGCTGGACGACGGGGCGCGCCCAAACCGGGGGCGAGACGTTGACGATCGACATGGGCGTTTCTCAATCCGTGGGCCGCGTCGTCATCGACGACACGAGCTTCCCCACGGATTTTCCCGCGACGTACGCGCTCGAGGTGTCGACGAACAACACGTCGTTCACGTCGGTGAAGACGGGCACGGGCGCGGCTGTCATCGACGTGTCGTTCGCGCCCGCGATGGCTCGTTATGTGCGCGTCCGACAAACCGGGACGACGCCCGTGGCTTGGTTGTCGATCGGCGAGCTCCGGATTTATCCGTAACGGCCGCATAGCCCGCGCCGGCTCGCGTTGAGCCGTTTGCTTGCGCCGTGGGTCTCTCTCCCTCGTGGGGTTCGATCCGGTGCAAGTTGTCTCGTTGTGTCGTCACACCGAGCGACGTTGACCTGTGGTATGCCGGCCGCACAGGCCCCGAACCTTCGCTGATGGACGGCGAACGCCGTTTCGAGGAGGAGCGTCATGAAGCGCGTCGCGAGTCGTACGAGCAGGGTGTTCTTCGTCGGTGCGACCGCGCTGCTGCTCTGGGCGGCGCGAGGTTGCAATTTCTCGGCGGGTCTGAAGATGAACGGTGGCAACGCGGGCGCGGGCACGGCGGGCGCGAGCGGCGCCGCCGGCGCGTCGGGCGTCGCCGGTGCCGGGGGCAGCGGAACGGCGGGCGCCTTCGGGACAGCGGGCGCCCTCGGGACGGCGGGCGCGACGCCGCCCACGGCGTGCATGAACCTTCAGTGCCAGCAATCGACGTGCGGCGGCTTCGGCACCTGCACCGTGCCCGCGTGCCCCAACGGCGGCCGCACGACGGTCAGCGGAAAGACCTACGACCCCGCGGGCAAGACGCCGCTCTACAACATCACGGTCTACGTTCCGAACGCCGCGCTCGCCGACATCAACGACGGCCCCAGCTGCGATCCTTGCGACCCGAAGACCGGCACGTCGTTGTTGTCGGGGCAGCCCGTCGTCATCGCGAAGAGCGACGAGACGGGCACGTTCCACCTCGGCATGACGGGCGTCGGCGACGTGCCCGCGGGCACGAACATCCCGCTCGTCATCCAGGACGGCAAGTGGCGGCGGCAGGTCACGATCCCCACGGTGACGGCGTGCCAGGACAACGTGCTCACCGACGTGAATCTGACGCGCTTGCCGCGCACGAAGGCGGAGGGGCACATCCCCAAGATGGCACTCACGACGGGCCAGTCCGACGCCATGGAGTGTCTGCTGCGCAAGATCGGCATCGACGACTCCGAGTTCACGGCGGACGACGGCATGGGGCGCGTGAACCTCTTCACGGGTGGCGGCGGCTCGAGCTCGTTTGCCGCGGCGCCCGCGTCGGGCAGCGCGACGTTCACGCCCGTGCATCCCGCGGCGGGGGGCGCCGATTGGTGGGACAGCCTCGACAACCTCAAGAAGTACGACATCCTGCTGCACTCGTGCGAGGGCGGGCAGGGGAGTTACACGGCGACGCAGGATCCCGGGTCGGTCAAGAGCCCGCAGGCGCGCATGGTGCTGCAGCAATACGCCGATATGGGCGGGCGCGTGTTCGCGTCGCACTGGCACGCCTACTGGTTCGAGAAGGGCACGCCCGACTTCATGTCGGTCGCGACGTTCCTGAACCCTCACGGCGGTAAATTGCCCAATCCCACGGACACGACGATCGATCAGTCGTTCGACAAGGGGAAGTCCCTCGCGAAGTGGATGATCGATCCGGCGGTCATGGGCTCGACGACGCTCGGCATCGTCTCCATCGCGCAAGACGCGAGCAACACGGAGGTCGCGATGGCAGCGGGGCCGCCGATCTCGCAGCGGTGGCTCTACGCCCCCACGCAGAACAACACCGTCGTGTTCCTGAGCGCGACGACGCCCATCCCCAACGCGACGACCCCGAAGCCCGCCGCCTGCGGGCGCGCCGTGCTCTCCGATCTTCACGTGAGCGCGGGCGGCGTCGGCAGCGACATGCCGGACACGCCGTTCCCCATGGGCTGCGTGACGACGGATCTGTCGCCGCGCGAAAAGGTCCTCGAATTCATGCTGTTCGACATCGCGTCCTGCGTGCAGCCCATCGTGCAGTAGGGCAGGTAGCTCACGCGCGGCGCGGCGCGAAGAGGGCGCGCACGCGCGCGTCGCGCAGATACAGGCCGCCCCACACGAACACCGCGACGTACAGCGGGGCCAGCGTGTTGGTGAGCAGCGGCGCGCCGACGCGCACGTTCGTCGCGACGGCGCCGCCCAGGTAGCCCGTGAGCAGCACGGCGCCCACGAGCGACGCGCGCGGCACGAGGTAAGTGACGACGCATGCGAGCAGCACGACGCCGATGCCGAAGGTCGCCGCCTCGGAGAAGCCGACCTGCCGCGAGGCCTCGACGACGACCGGCAGGCGCACGACCTTCATCGCGGCGTCGAACAGCAGGAGCGCCGCGGCGAAGCCGCTCAGCGTGCGGCCCGTCCAGAGCCGGCGGCGCGAGGGCCGGCGCGCGGAGGTGATGCGGTCCGGCAGGACCAGGCCGTCGTAGCTGTCGTCTCGGGTCATCGCGATCGTGGACATGGGGATCTCCTTCGTTGGACGGACCGGGGGAGATCCCGGCCTCGCATCCACGACGCGCGAGGGCCGTCCAGATCGACAAAGAAGGGCGTCTTTTTGAACGCCCGTTCGTCAGGTCTTCACCAGTCGCGGCGCTGAACACGCACGCCCGGGGCGCGATCGGCGTTGGCATGGTGGCTGCTCAGTCACGTGGTCGTGAAGAACCTTCGTGAGCTCCTCGCGGCGAGCACGAGCGGCATCCTGTCGACGGGCATCGACGTCGGCGCGTTGGTCTTGCTCGTCGCGCACCACGTGCCCATTCCCGTCGCGACCTTCGTGGCGGCGCTCGTGGGCGCCGTCGCCAACTTCGCGCTCAACAAGTACGTCGCGTTCCGCGATCGCTCGCCCATCAACCTGCGCCAGCTGGCGCGTTTCCACGCCGTGTTCGTCGTCGCGGCGCTGCTCATGGCGGCCGCCATGGAGGTCGTCGTCGCGCGCCTGGGCGCGCCCATGATCGCCGCGAAGCTCGCCTGCGCGGCGATCATCTTCGTCGTCTGGACCTACCCCGCGCAGCGCCGCTTCGTGTTCGCGCGCGCCTTCCAAGCGACCTGAACCGCTTCGTCAATCAGAAGGAGGCCGCACCATGTCCCAGCCATCACCGCTCATCGAGATCAGCATCGTCGTCCCCGCGTTCAACGAGGCGCTCCGCCTCGGGCCGACGCTCGCGCGCCTGCACGCGCATCTGTCGGCGCAGCCGCGGTCCTACGAGATCGTCGTCGTCGACGACGGCTCGCGCGACGCGACGTGCGCCGTCGTCGAGGCGGCCATGGCAGAGATCCCCACGCTGCGCCTCGAGCGTCAGACGCCGAACCGCGGTAAGGGCGCGGCCGTGCGGCGCGGCATGCGCGCGGCGCGCGGCGCGATCCGCGTCATGTGGGACGCCGACTGCTCGATGCCGCCCGAGGAGCTGCCGCGCCTGCTCGCGCCGCTCGAGGCCGCGCGCGCCGAGATCGCGATCGCGTCGCGCTACGCCGCGGGCGCGAAGACGGCGCCACAGCCGCCCTACCGCGTGCTGTGGAGCCGCCTGTGCAACAGGGTCGTCCAGCGCTCGCTCGTGTCGCGCGTGCTCGACACGCAGTGCGGCTTCAAGGCGTTCACGGCGCGCGCGGCCGTCGATCTCTTCGGTCACGCCACGATCGACGGGTGGGCGTTCGACCTCGAGATCCTCGCGCTCGCGCGTCGGCGCGGTCTCGTCATCGAAGAGATCGGCGTCGAGTGGAAGGACGACGGTCGCTCGCGCGTCAACCCGCTCGTCGACATGTGGAAGGTCATCCGCGAGGCCTTCGTGATCCGCCGCAACCTCGCGAGCGGCCTTTACGACCGCGACGCTTTCGGCAGCCCCACGGCGACGCTCGGGTGTTAGAAAGCTGCCCAAGAGGCAGCCCATGACGACCGAACTCCCCGTGCTCGACTTCGTGCTCAAGAACTACAAGAACTTCAACGCGCGCGCGACGCGCGACGCGCTCGTCGCCTACTGGCGGCACATCGAAGGCGGCGGGAAGATGTTCTGGGCCGTCGCAGGCGCGATGTCGTCGGCGCAGCTCGGCGTCACGCTGGCGCCGGCCATCCGCTCGGGCCTCATCCACGGTCTATCCGTGACGGGCGCGAACCTCGAGGAGTCGCTGTTCCGCCTCGTCGCGCACGACCACTACAAAGACTTCCCCGACTACCGCTACTTCACGAAGGCCGACGACACGCGCATCTTGGAAGATCGCATGCGCCGCGTGACCGACACGAGCATCCCCGAGGACGAGGCCTTCCGCGCCGTCGAGAAGTTCGTCGTCCCCATGTGGAAGAGCGCGACGGAGCGCGGAGAGCGCCGCTTCTGGCACGAGTACTTCTACGAGCTCATCCAGAAGGTCCCCGCCGAGCTGCGGCAGGGCAAGGCCGACGAGTGCTGGTTGCTGGCCGCCGCCGAGGCGAAGCTCCCGATCGTCGTACCCGGCTACGAGGACTCGACGTTCGGCAACATCTTCGCGTCGCACGTCAAGACGGGCGAGTGCAGCGCCTCGATCGCGAAGTCGGGCATCGAGTACATGGGCGCGCTGTACGACCAGTACCGCGAGCTGTCGGCTGGCGCGGGCGTGGGCTTCTTCCAGATCGGCGGCGGCATCGCGGGCGACTTCCCGATCTGCGTCGTGCCGTCGATCAAGTACGACCTCGAGGAGGCCGTGAAGCCCTGGGCGTACTTCTGCCAGATCTCGGACTCGACGACGTCGTACGGCTCGTACTCGGGCGCGACGCCCAACGAGAAGATCACGTGGGACAAGCTCACGGCCGAGACGCCCATGTTCGTCATCGAGTCGGACGCGACGATCGTGGCGCCGCTCATGCTGAGCGCGCTGCTCGAGTGCAAGCAGCACCCGGCCGCGGCGCGCGCGCGCCTCGCGGCGCTCTAGGCGCTTTCCTTTTGAAGGGGCGGTGAAAGCGCCGCCCCTGTTGACCCTAGGTGACTGTCATGCAAGCGTCGGCACGTCCGGCGTTGGTGCCGATTGCACCGCGCCGTTTGCTCGTCCTTATGCACAAGGAGAACCGCATGACTTCCCCCCGTCTTCGCCTGCGCGCGCTCGCCGCGCTCCCTCTCGTCTATCTGTTGGCCATCGCCGGTCGCGCGAGCGCCGCGCCGCTCATCGTCGTCACGCCCGGTGAGCAGAACACCCAGAGCGGCGAGAACGGCTGCGCGAAGGCGCCGTGCGCCGGGGGCACCTGGCTGCACTACCCCGAGCTCATCGCGGCGGCCCTCGGATCGGGCTACACGGTGACGAACAACGGTGACGGTGGCGCCCTGCTCGGCTGCTCCCTGACCGACACCGCGACGAACGGCCTCGCGGGCGGCGATTCGTACTGCATGGGCGGAAAGTGGAACGCCACGATCACCCCGGTGCCCGACATCGTCATCATCGGCACCTTCGGTGGACACGACCAGCGCATCCTCATCAAGTCGATGGCCAACCAGACCGCCCTCTACATGGAGTCGGTCTTCCAGTCGGCGTACGAAGGCATGGTGCAGCGCTACATGATGAAGGGCGTGCCGGCGTCGAAAATCTTCCTGATGACGCCCATCGACCTTCCGTGGACCGGTTTGGTGAGCCCGCTGCTCGGATCGCTCGCCACGACGGGCGATCTCGTCAAGGACATCATGTTGCCGGCCGCGATGGCGGTCGCCACCAAGTACTCGCTGCCCGTGATCGACACGTACACGGCGATCAGCGCGACGTCGACGCTGGCGACATCGTACCTCAGCCCGAACAAAGACGGGCAGGTCAACGCCGCGGGCCAGCAGAAGATGGCGATGCTCATCGAGGCAGCCATCATGAACCCCACGACGACCGGCACGGGCGGCGCGGGTGGTGCTCCCGCCGACGGCGGCGCGGGCACGGCTGGCGCGACGGGCACGGCCGGCGCGACGGGCACGGCTGGCGCGACGGGCACGGCCGGCGCGACGGGTACGGCCGGCGCGACGGGCACGGCTGGCGCGACGGGTACGGCCGGCGCCACGGGCGGCACGGCTGGCGCGACCGGTACGGCCGGCGCGGCTGCGGGCACCGCGGGGGCGAGCGGCTCGGCGGGAGCGAGCGGCGCGGCCGGATCTGGCAGCGAGCACTTCAACTCGGGCGGCGGCGGCTGCTCGATCGTGAGCTCGAGCGGCGGGACCTGGTTCGGCGGCGCGTTCCTCGCGACCGCGAGCGTCCTCGGCCTCGGTCTCCGTCGCCGTCGACGCGCGCGCCGCTAGTCAGCGCCGAACGACAAAAGCGCCGTCGCGATCGAATCGCGGCGGCGTTTTTTGCGTCCGCGGCTCGTTGTGTTGCAAAGTTATATGTGAAATATATATTTGAGGGCGATGCAGCTCACCCTCTTCTCCGACTATTCGCTGCGCATCGCGCTGTACCTGGGCGCGCAGCCGGAGCGCACGTGCTCCGTCGAGGAGATCAGCAAGGCCTACGGGATCTCGCGGGCGCACCTCGTCAAGGTCGTGCAGCGCCTCGTCGAGCTCGGCGTCGTGAGCGCGACGCGCGGCCGCGGCGGTGGGCTGCGCCTCGCGCGCGCGCCCGAGGACATCAACGTCGGCGCGCTCGTG
>DATAZS010000348.1:0-14467 GCA_036271915.1 Polyangia bacterium | reverse complement strand
CACGCACCGCAATCGTGATCGTCGGTCGTCGTGTCGACGCAGGCACCACCACACGCGATCCTTTCGGCGGCGCACGTCAGCACGCACGCGCCGAACGAGCACATCTGCCCCGAGGGGCAAACCTTGCCGCAGGCGCCGCAGCTCGCGGGATCGCTCGCGAGGGACACGCAGGTCCCGCCGCAGCTCACCTGGCCCGAGGGACACGCGCACTGTCCGTTGACGCACGTCGTGCCGCCCGCGCAGGTCTTGCCGCACGCACCGCAATTCGCGCCGTCGCTGTGCGTGTCGATGCACGCCCCCGCGCACGAAACGAGTCCGGTCCCGCAGGTCGTCGTGCAAGTTCCTGCGTTGCAAACGCGCCCCGTGCCACAGGCGTTGCCGCAGCCGCCGCAGTTCTGCGCGTCGCTCGCGAGCGCGACGCAGGTCCCGCGACACGCGATCTCATTCGCCGGACAGACGCACGCGCCGCTGCTGCAGATCATCCCGCCGCCGCATTGAACGCCGCACGCCCCGCAACCGGCGCAAACGGCGGCGTCCTTCGCGGTGTCTTTCGTGACGTCGACCGCCGCATCGGCAGCAGCATCGGACACAGGGACGGTGATCGCGATCGTCGCGGCGTCGCCAGCCTCGGGCGTTCGCGCGGCCGCGTCACCTCTTTTGAGGATCGCGCCGCCGGCCGCTGCGTCCGTGGTCGTCAGCGTCGTCGCGCCAGCATCTGACGGCACGAGCGCGACCGAGCCACAACCCTCCGAGAGAGAGACGAGAGCGACGAGCACGAAGCCGATTCGGTATTGCGAGCGCACGAGACATCAACGTGGTGATGCGCCTCGGCTCCGGCAATGGCTTTTGTCGGCACGGAACGCCGGATTCACCGTTACGGCCTGGTGACGACGGGTTGCCGACCACGCGCGGCGTCGCGCGCGCGTCACGGGCTGCGCGCGCAGCGGAAGCCTTCGAAGTCGTTGCGCAGCGTCGGATCGTTCCCGTTGCGGTAGGTCGTCTTCAGGTTCGACTTCGCGTCGAGGAAGCTGCCGCCGCGCAGGACGCGCGAGTGGCCGCCCGTGATCGCGGCGCAGTCCACGCACGGCGAGACGTAGTTCCCGAAGTAGTCCATCGTCCACTGCCACTCGTTGCCCACGAGATCGAGCTGGCCCCACGGGCCCGCGCCCGCGGGCGCCGCGCCGACGGGCGCGACGTTGCCGGCGCCCGCGCACACGCCCGAGCCGTCGGGGTACTCGCAGTCGTAGATCGCGTAGTGGTTCGCGGTCCCTGGATCCGTCGAGCCCCACGGGTATGCGAGCGCGCGCGCGCCGCCGGACGCGGCGAACTGCCACTCGTCCTCGCTCGGCAAGAAGCCGCCGTCCCAAATGCAGAAGGCGTACGCCTCCCACCAGTTGACGCAGTTGATCGGCAGATCCTCGTGCGCGCCCGGCGTCGACGTCCACGTGCTCGTCACGCCGCACGACGTGAGGTTGGCGTCGCTCGGCGCGACTTGACCGTCGTCGGCGACGGACCAGCCCGGCTCGTGCGCGACGCCGGCGTCGGCGGGCGCGCCGACATCGAGCAGCCCCACGCCGCCGCCCAGGTGCGCGTGCTTGCCGGCGCCCGCGACGGGCCGCCACCCCACGCCGCCGTCGGCGGTGACGGCGGAGCTCACGAACGCTCGGAAGCGCGCCACCGTGACGTCGTACTTGTCGAGGCGGAAGTCACTCACGGTCGCGGGATCAGCGGCCTCGGCGCCTCCGTCGCTGACGTCGTAGGTTCGATGGAAGTCGCCACCGGCGACGAGCGGGCTCGCGCAGCAGCCCTCGTGCGTGGGGCCGCAGTCATCGAGGCCGGGGCCGTGCGCCGCGCAGCTCTGCGGCACCTCGGCGTCGGTCACACCGCCGTCCGCGCCCGCCTGCGCCGACGACCCACCTCCGCCGGCAGCGCCGCTGCCCGCCGTGCCGCCGCTGCCGGCGTGGCCACCGCCGCCGCTGCCGCCGCACGCGACGTTCAACGTCGTCGTCAGCGCGAGAGCCAACAAGATCCCCTGCGACCGACGCGTGTCCATCGTGCGGCGAACGTACACCGACTCGGCCCGCGCTGTCGCGGCGCCGTGTTGCACTCGAGCGGCGCCCCGCGCGACGCTAACTCTTGAGCTCGCGGCGGACGGCGTCGCGGACGGCGACGTAGTCGTTGGGCAACAGCACGGGCGTGTTCGCGTACTTGGGGTCCGGCACGGCCGCGAGCTTTCGCTCGTGATACTGCACCTTGAAGTCGGTGAACTTGAGGCCGTTGGCCGTGCTCACGACGACGGTGCGGTCCTGTTTGCCGATCTCGCCGCGCTCGACGAGCTTCTCGAGCGCCGCGAGCGCGACGCCCGTGTGCGGACAGTTGAAGAGGCCCGTGCGATCGGCGCGCGCCGACGCGTCGGCCAGCTCGGCCTCCGACGCCTGCTCGACGACGCCGTTGAACTTCTGCAGCGTGCGCACGGCCTTGCGCACGCTCACCGGGTTGCCGATCTGAATCGCCGACGCGAGCGTCGGCTTGGCCGTCACGGCCTTGAACTTGTCCCAGCCGTTCTTGTACGCCTGATACAGCGGGTTCGCGGCCTCGGCCTGCGCGACGCAGATGCGCGGCAGCTTCTGAATGAGGCCGAGCTCGTACATCATGTTGAAGCCGGCGCCGAGCGCGCTCACGTTGCCGAGGTTGCCGCCCGGGATGATGACCCAGTCGGGCACCTGCCAGTCGAACTGCTGCACCATCTCGATGGCGACGGTCTTCTGACCCTCGACGCGCAAGCTGTTCATGCTGTTCGCGAGGTAGACGCCCTCCTCCTCGGCGAGGCGCTGCACCATCTGCATGCAGTCGTCGAAGTCGCCGTCGATCGCGAGCACGGTCGCGCCGTTCGCGAGCGGCTGCACGAGCTGCGCCGTCGACACCTTGCCGCGCGGCAGGATCACCATGGCGTGGATCCCGGCGGCCGCGGCGTAGGCCGCGAGCGCCGCCGACGTGTCGCCCGTCGACGCGCACGCGACGGCGCGCACGTTCTTGCCCTCGGAGATCATCTGTTTGACGGTCGACACGAGCACCGTCATGCCGAGGTCTTTGAACGATCCCGTGTGCGAGACGCCGCACTGCTTGACCCACAGCTCGGACATGCCGAGCTGCTTGCCGTAACGCTCGGCCCACAGGAGATTGGTGCCGCCCTCGAGCATCGAGACGACGTTCTCGTCCTGCACGTGCGGCTGGACCCACTCCTTCTTCCCCCACACGCCCGAGCCGTACGGCCACTGCGTGCGCAGGTAGCGCTCGTCGAAGAGCTTGATCCAGGCGGCGGCGCTGCGCTTCTTCAGGGCCTCGATGTCGTGGACGACCTCGAGGAGATCGCCGCACTTGGGACACTTGTAGATGACCTGATCGAGCGGATAGGCGCCGTGGCAGCCGGCGATGCACTGGAAGGTCGAGCGGGACGATGACATGGCGGCGCAAAGATACCGCCCCTGCCTGCCGAGGACCACCCGTGATAAATTTCGCGCCCGCAAATGGCCAAGAAATCGGCAGTGAAGTCGCCGGCGAAATCGCCTCAACGTCTCCAGAAATCGAAGACCTCCCCGCTCGAGGTCCACAAGTTCGGAGGCGCGTCGCTTGCCGACGCGACGGCGTACCGCCACGCCGCGCAGATCATCAAGGGCCGCGGCGTGCCGTGCGTCGTCGTCGTGTCGGCGCCCGCGGGCGTGACCGACGTGCTGCTCGGGCTCGCGCGCCGCGCGGCCGCGGGCGAGCAGGACGGCCTCGAGCGCGACACGCTCGCGCTGCGCACGCGTTACCGCGACATCGCGCGCGCCGCCGTCGGCAACGACAAGGGCGCCGCGGGCGTGCTCGCCGAGATCGACGCCTCGCTCGACGAGCTCGCGCGTCTCCTCGGCAGCCTCGTCGTGCTCAAGGAGCTCACGGCGCGCACGAGCGACTTCATCGCGGCGCGCGGCGAGCGTCTGTCGGCGCAGATCTTCGCGGCGACGTACGCGGCGACCGTGGGCCGCGCGCGCTACGTCGACGCGCTCGAGGTCATCTTCACCGACGGGCCGTTCGGCGGCGCGTCGCCCAACCTCGCGCTCACCGATCTCGCGGCCCGCAAGGTGCTGCGGCCCATCGCCGAGTCGGGCGTCGTCCCCGTCGTGCCCGGCTTCATCGGCGTCGCGGCGCTCGACGACGCGCACGGCAAGACCGACGCGATCTCCGTCGCGACGCTCGGCCGCGGCGGCTCTGATCTCACGGCGACGCTGCTCGGACGCGCGCTCGGCGCGAACGACGTCTCGCTTTGGAAGGACGTCTCGGGCCTGCTCACGGCCGATCCGCGCGTCGTGCCCGACGCGCGCGTCATCCCGCAGTTGCACGCGCGCGAGGCCGCAGAGCTTGCGTACTACGGCGCCAAGGTGCTGCACCCGCGCGCGCTCATCCCGCTGTCGGGCTTGGCGGCGACGCGCGCGATCCCCGTCTTTGTAAAGCCGTTCGCCGATCCGAAGGCGCCCGGCACGGAGATCTCTGCGCGCCGCACGCTCGACAAGTATCCCGTGAAGGCGCTGTCGGCCGCGGGCGGCCAGGCGCTGCTCACGGTGACGGGCAACGGCATGCTGGGCGTGCCGGGCATCGCGGCTCGTACGTTCGAGGCGCTGTTCCAGCAGGGCATCAGCGTCTCGCTCATCTCGCAGTCGTCGTCGGAGCAGTCGATCTGCTTCGCCGTGCCCGAGGTCGCCGGCAAGCGCGCGCGCGATCGCCTCGCCGAGGAGTTCAAGAACGAGATCGTGCGCCAGGAGATCGACGGCGTCGAGCTGCAGACGGGCCTCGCGACGTTGGCCGTCGTCGGCATCGGCATGGCGGGCGCGCCCGGCATCGCGGCGCGCCTCTTCGGCGCGCTCGCGCAGGCGGGCGTCAACATCGTCGCCATCGCGCAGGGCTCGTCGGAGCTCAACATCTCGTTCGTCGTCGCGGGCAAGGACACCGCCGTGGCCCAGCGCGCGATCCACCGCGCCTTCCAGCTGTCGAAGATCGGCGGCGGCGCCGCGACGATGCCCACGCACACCGACGCCGTGCTCCTGGGCTTCGGCCAGATCGGCCGCACGCTCGCCGACATCGTCACGAAGGCCGCCGCCAGCAACGGAAAAAAGAACGGCAAGACCTCCGGCCGCAAGCGCACGGTGCGCCTCGTGGGCGCCATCGATCGCAGCGGCTACGTCTTCGAGCCGGGCGGCCTCACGCCGAAGCTCATCGCGCAGCTCGCGGCCGGCAAGAAGGCGGGGCAGACGCTCGCGCAGCTGCCGGGCGGCCACGCGGCCCGTCCCGACGAGGCGGTCGCGCTGCTCGCGCAGTACGCGCTCACCGATCCGATGCTCGTCGACGTCACGGCCGACGACACGACGGCGCTCGTCAAGCAGGCGCTCACGGCCGGCATGGACGTCGTGCTCGCCAACAAGCGTCCGCTCTCGGCGTCGCGCGCCGACACCGAGGCGCTCATGGCGCTCGCCGAGCGCGAGGGCAAGCGCGTCTTCTACGAGGCGACCGTGGGCGCGGGCCTGCCCATCTTCGACACCTACCGCAAGCTCGTCGAATCGGGCGATCGCGTCCTCAAGATCGAGGGCTGCCTCTCGGGCACGCTCGGCTTCCTGCTGACCGAGGTCGGCCGCGGCCGCCCGTTCTCGCAAGCCCTCGCCAAGGCCATGGAGCTCGGCTACACCGAGCCCGATCCGCGCGACGATCTGTCGGGCGCCGACGTGGGCCGCAAGGCGCTCATCCTAGGCCGCTTGCTCGACTTCGCGGGCGAGCCCGCCGACGTCGCCGTCGAGTCGTTGGTCCCCGAGTCCGCGCGGACGCTGACGCGCGCGAGCTTCCTCGCGGGCCTCGCGACGCTCGACGCCGACTGGGCCCGCCGCGCCGCCGCCGCCAAGGCCAAGGGTGGAACCCTCCGCTACGTGGCGTCCGTCACCAAGGGCAAGATCAACGTGAGCCTGCAGGTCGTCGCGTCCTCGAGCCCGTTCTTCGGTCTCAAGGGCACCGACAACCAGGTCGCCTTCACGACGACGCGCTACAAATCGAACCCGCTCGTCATCACGGGCCCGGGCGCCGGCCCCGCCGTCACGGCCGCCGGCGTGCTGAACGACATGCTCGGCCTCGTCGGCTGACACGCGCGCTCCCTCATTAGACAGATGGGGCGGGACAACCCGGCCGCCCATCGGTCTGTCGAAGGAGTGAGCCTTCGAGATGAGCGCGCCGGCCGGACATAAAAAAAGAGCGGGCGCCTGCCGCGCCGGAGCGCGACGGGCCACCCGCCCTTTCGATAGATGCGGTGCTGACGGCTTAGAAGTAGGCCAGAAACGCGCCCGTGAGCGTGAACTGGTTCTTCTTCGTCGCGCCAGCGAAGGCGTCCTGGTTCGAGAAGTCGCCGCGGGCCTCGGGGCGGAACTCGAAGTGACCCGCGACCGGCAGCGCGCAGCCGAGCGTGAGCTCCTCATAAGAGACCGACGTCCCCATGATCTTGTTGTGAACGAACTCGCCACGGGCCGTGACGTTGAGCTTGTCGCTGACGACGTAGTGAGCCATCGGCGCGAAGCCGATGAAGCCGTCGTAGCCGCCGGCCTTGTCGTTGATGTAGTCGATGTTCAGGTTGAGGCCGAGGTTGCCCATCGTGTACGTGCCGACGAGGTCGCCGAGGAAGCGCGTGTCCGTGCTGCCCGTCTCCTTGCCGAAGTAGATCGTCGGGATGATGCCGACGCCCATCGGGAGCGTGATGGCCGCGTTGAGGCCGATCGTCTTGTTCGAGTTGCCGTCGACCTCGAAGCCCTGCCCGTTCCAGCCGTTGACGACGCTGCCCTGCACAGAGACCATGTCGTTGACCTTGTAGCCAAGGCGCAGACCCGTGTGGACGAGCGGGATGGCGTTGAAGAGGAACGAGCGCGAGTACAGCCAGTTCTTGTTGGCCTGGATGACCTCGGCGCCGGCCGTCGTGTCGAACTTACCGAGATCGATCGTGAAGTTCGTGACGGGCGACACCTCGGCGTAGGCCTGCTCGGCGAAGAACCCCAAGCCAGTGACCGGGGCGCCCGCCATCGTGGTGCCTCCGCCGCTCACCGCGCCGTTGCCGTTGATGATGTTGCCCATCGAGCCATAGCCGAGATCCATGCGGAGGCTGACGTTGTCCGCGCTCATGCCGAGGCCGAGGCGGGCGTAGTTCAGCGTGAACGTGTTCGAGTTCTGGTCGAACGCGCGGCCGGACGGAGACGTGAGGCTGTTGTTCGCGCCCGACTGCGGGTTGAGGTAGGCCATGTAGTACGCATCGACGAGGCCGTCGACCGTGATGAGATCCTTCCAGGTCTTGGCGGGCGGAGCGGCCACGGCGGGCGGCGTCTGCGCCGGGGTCGCCGGCGGCGTCGCCACGACGGCCGTCGGCGCGGGCGCGGGCGCGGCGTCAGCCGGCGGCACAGCGGCCGGTGCCGGCGTCTGGGCGAACGCGCTGAGCGGCGAGAGAACGGCGATAGCGATGACGGAAGCAGAAAGTCGCATCAAAAAACCCCCTGGACGTTGGTGTTGACCATTTGCATTTCGTTCTTCTTGGTCGATGTGTGCGCACCGTAACCACCTGGCCCCAGAGCTGTAAAGCTTCTTAGGCCCGCGCCAAACACAATTTTCCAACGAGAAACGGGTCCGAAATCGGCTGGAAACGTACGCTTCAGTACGGCTTCCAGGTTAATAACCCCGTCGAGACGGCTACTTGAGACGCAGATATTCCTCGGGGACGTCGGCGAAGCCCCACTGTCGGAGCTGCCGCGCCCACGAACCGAGCGTATCTTGCGTTACGCGAACGGCGTCCATCGGGACGATCGCGGGAACGTCCTTTTTGTGGACGACCTTGTCGATGATTTTTGTAACTCCGACGTTGCCCCAGAGATAGGGCTGCTGCGCGAGCAGCACGGGCGCGAGCCCCTTCTCGACGTAAGGCAGCTCGGGCGGCAGAGCGTCGACGGCGACGATCTTGACCTTCGCGGCGTCGAGCTCGTTGAGCAGCGTCTTCGTGAACAGCGCCCAGCCGCCGACCATCGCCCAGCCGCGCAGATCGCGGTGCTGGTTCGTCACGCGCAGGACCTCCGTCGACGCCTCCTCGGGCCGCTCGACGTGGAAGTAGGTGCCGACGACTTGAATGCCGGGGTGGCGCGCCGCCTCGTCGCGCACGCCCGCGACGCGTTGTCGCAGGTTGAGCGCGCTCTCGTTGCCCGCGAGGATCGCGATCTTGCCGTGGCCGCCCAGCAGCTTCGACAGCTGCAGCATGACGTCCTGGCCGAGGCGGTGATCGTCGACGCCGTAGTAGGCGAAGCGCTTGGACTGGGGCGCGTCGCTGTCGAAGGTCATGACGGGCACGCCCGCGTCGACGGCCGCGTCGATCGCGGGCGTCACGAGCGCCGCGTCAGTGCACGAGATGAGGATCGCGCTCGCGCCCTCCTTGACGGCCTCGCCGATGCGCTGAGCCTGCAGCGCGCCGTCCTCCTGGGGCGGCGTCATCCACGCCACCTCGACGGGCGCGCCGATCTTGCCCGAGAGATCCTTGGCCGCCGCCTCGGCCCCCGTGCGCGCCGACAGGAAGATCGGGTTCGTCGAGCTCTTCCCGATCATGGCGATGCGGATCGGCTTGCCGCGCGGCGCGGGCGGCGGCGCCGCCGGCGAAGGTGGCGGCGCCTCCTTCGCGGGACACGCGCCGAGCAAACCGGCCGCCAGCGCGAGCGAGGCGACGAGCGCGGCTCGGCGCCAAAGGTTCATGGCGCGCCGCCGGCGACGACGCGTTGGTGCGCCTCACCGAGTCCGTCGATGCCGTACTCGACGACGTCGCCCGCGCGCAGGAACAAGGGGGGCTTGTGGCCCGTGCCCACGCCCGCGGGCGTGCCCGTGCTGACGACATCGCCCGGGAGCAGCGTCATGAAGCGCGAGAGGTAGCTCACGATCGTCGGCACGTCGAAGATCAGATCCTCGGCGCTCGCGTCCTGCTTCGTCACGCCGTTGACCTTGAGCCACAGGTGCGCGCGGCTGAACGTGGGGAACGCGTCGCGCGTCACGAGGTACGGGCCGAAGGCCGCGAAGCCGTCGGCGCTCTTGCCCTTCGTCCACTGACCGCCGCGCTCGGTCTGGTACTCGCGCTCCGAGTAGTCGTTCATGACGGCGAAGCCCGCGACGTGATCGAGCGCGGCCTCGGACGTGACATAGCTCGCGCGCTTGCCGATGACGAAGGCCAGCTCGCACTCCCAGTCGGTCTTGACGCTGCCGCGCGGGAGCACGAGATCGTCGCTGGCCGCGGCCCACGCGCTGCTGGCCTTCATGAAGACGACCGGCTCGGACGGGATCGCGGCCCCCGTCTCCTTGGCGTGACCGCGGTAATTGAGGCCGATGCAGACGATCTTGCTGGGCCGCGCGACGGCGGGGCCGAGGCGCACGCCCGCGGGGACGCGCGGCGCGGCGCTCGCGCTCGCGGCCACCCACTTCGCGAGACGCGCGAGGCCGTCAGCCCCTTGCTCGAAGAAGCGCTCGTTCCAGTCTTCCGAACCGAAGCCGGACGCGTCGACGAGCACGTCGGCCGCGCCCGAGGATCCAGCGATCGCGACGCCGGGCTTCTCCGCGCCCGGGGCGCCGAAGCGAAACAGCTTCATGACGTCTGCTCCTCGATGACGACGAGCAGGTCGCCGCCCTCGACGGCCTCGCCCGCGCCCGAGACGATCTCGCGCACGACGCCCGTGATGGGCGCCTTCACGACGGTCTCGAGCTTCATGGCCTCCGTCACGAGCAGCTTCTGACCCGCCTTGACCAGCTCGCCCACCTTCGTCACGAGATCGATCACGCGGCCGGGCATGGGCGCGCCCACCTCACCGGTCTTCGTCGTCGCTTTGCGACGCTTCGGCCCCGTGACCTTCGCCGCGTCGTCGGACACGCGCATCGAGCGCGACTGGCCGTTGAGCTCGAAGGTCAGCGTGCGCGCGCCGTCGGCCTCGATCTCGCCGATGGAGAGCAGCTTCACGATGAGCGTCTTGCCCGGCTCGATGTCGATCCAGGCCTCCTCGCCGACGCGCAGGCCATAGAAGAACGTCGGCGTCGGCAGCACGGACGTGTCGCCGTGCAGCGCGCGGTGCTCCATGTACTCGCGCATGACCTTCGGATACAGGGCGTACGAGACGATGTCCCGACGCGCGACCTCCGTGCCCGCGAGCGTCTCCATCTCGCGCTTCGCGCCCGCCCAGTCGTAGGGCGGCATCGACGCGCCGGGGCGGCCCGTGATCGTCTTCGCGCCCTTGAGCACGTTCGTGCGTAGCGGCTCGGGGAAGCCGCCCGGCGGCTGGCCCATCGAGCCGCGCATGAAGTCGATCACCGACTCGGGGAACGTGAGCTCGGCGGCGCGCGCCTGCACGGCGGCCGCGTCGACGTTCTGCTTCACCATCCAGATCGCCATGTCGCCGACGACCTTCGAGCTGGGCGTCACCTTGGGGATGTCGCCGAAGAGGCGGTTCACGTCGGCGTAGGCCTTCTTCACGAGCTCCCAGCCGCCCTCGCCCACGCCGAGGCCTTCGGCCTGCGCGCGCAGGTTCGAGTACTGGCCGCCGGGGATCTCGTGCTCGTAGACGTCGGCCGCCGGCGCGTTGAGGCCGCTCTCGAAGGGCAGGTAGTAGCGGCGCACGGGCTCCCAGTACGTCGAGAGCTGCTCCATGGCCTCCGGATCGATCATGGGGTCGCGCGGCGAGCCCGCGAGCCCAAAGGCGAGCGATGACAATGACGGCTGGCTCGTCATACCCGCCATGCTGCTGACGGCGCCGTCGACGACGTCGATGCCGGCGTCGATCGCGGCGAAGTACGAGGCGATGCTGTTGCCCGACGTGTCGTGCATGTGCAGGTGCAGCGGCACGCCGACGGCGTCCTTGAGCGCCTTGACGAGCATCGTCGCGGCGCGCGGCTTCAGCAGGCCCGCCATGTCCTTGATGCACAGCAGGTGCGTGCCGCGCTTGACGACCTCCTTGGCCATGTCGACGTAGTACTTGAGGTCGTACTTCGTGCGGCGCGGATCGGAGACGTCGCCCGTGTAGCAGATGGCCGTCTCGACGATGCGGCCCGTCTTCTGCGCGGCCTCGATCGCGACCGTCATGTTGTCGACGTCGTTGAGCGCGTCGAAGATGCGGAACACGTCCATGCCGGCCGCGGCGGCCTCTTCGATGAACGCGACGACGACGTCGTCGGAGTAGTTCGTGTAGCCGACGGCGTTCGCGCCGCGCACGAGCATCTGGAACATGACGTTGGGGACGGCCTTGCGCAGCTCCTCGAGCCGCACCCACGGGTCCTCCGACAAGAAGCGATAGGCGACGTCGAAGGTCGCGCCGCCCCACATCTCGAGCGAGAAGAAGCTCGACATGAGGTGCGACGTCGGCTTCGCGACGCGCGCGAGGTCGTACGTCCGCACCCGCGTCGCCATCAAAGATTGGTGCGCGTCGCGCCAGGTCGTGTCGGTGAAGCGCACGCGCTTGTCGGACTGCAGCCACTTGATGATGCCGTCGGGGCCGCGCGTATCGAGGATCTGCTTCGTGCCGGGCGGCGGCGCCGCCTTCGACGTCGCGATGGGCGGCAAAATCGGCTCGACCTTGAGCGCGTGCGCCGACGGCTTCGGCTTGCCGCGCACCGTGGGGTGACCGTTGACGACCGTCGACGCCACGTAGCGCAGGATGCGCGTCGCGCGATCGCGGCGCGGCGCGTACTGCACGAGCGCGGGCGTCTCGTCGATGAACGTCGTGTGCGCCTTCCCGTCGACGAACGACGGGTTCGTGAGCACGTTCTCGAGGAACGTCAGGTTGGTCTTGACGCCGCGGATGCGGAACTCACGCAGCGCGCGCACGGCCTTGCGCCGCGCGTAGTTCCACTCGAGCCCGCTCGCCGTCACCTTCGCGAGCAGCGAGTCGTAGTACGGCGACACGCGCGCGCCCACGTAGCCCGAGCCGTCGTCGAGTCGGATGCCGAGGCCCACGGCCGGGCGATAGACCTGGATCTTGCCCGTGTCGGGCAGGAAGTCGTTGCGCGGATCCTCGGCCGTGATGCGCACCTGGATCGCGACGCCACGCTGCTCGATGGCCGCCTGGTTCGGGATGTCGATCTCGGGGTCCGAGAGCTTGTGGCCCTGCGCGACGAGGAGCTGCGCCTGCACGAGATCGCGGCCCGTGATGACCTCCGTCACCGTGTGCTCGACCTGGATGCGCGGGTTGACCTCGATGAAGTAGTGCTCGCCCGACTCGGCGACGAGGAACTCGACGGTGCCGGCGTTCGTGTAGCCGACCTGGCGCGCGACCTTGAGCGCGTCGGCGGCGATGCGGGCGCGCAGCTCGAGCGGCAGCGACCACGCGGGCGCGTACTCGACGACCTTCTGGTGGCGCCGCTGCACGGAGCAGTCGCGCTCGAACAGGTGCACGAGGTTGCCGTGGTTGTCGCCGAGGATCTGCACCTCGATGTGCTTGGGGCGAATGACGAGCTTCTCGATGAAGAGCGAGTCGTCGCCGAAGGACTTCTTCGCCTCGGAGCCCGCGCGCTCGAGCGCCTCGGCGAGCTCACTCGCGGCGCGCACGACGCGCATGCCGCGTCCGCCGCCGCCGGCGGCGGCTTTCACGATCACGGGGTAACCGACACCCCTTTGGTCGGCGAACGCGCGCGCGACCTCGAGCGAGCGCACGGGCTCGGGCGTGCCGGGCACGACGGGCACGCCCGCCGCCGTCGCGACCTTGCGCGCCGTCACCTTGTCACCGAGCGCGTCGATGGCCTCGGGCGTGGGTCCGATGAACACGATGCCGGCGTCGCGGCACTTGCGCGCGAACGACGCCCGCTCGGACAGAAAGCCGTAGCCCGGGTGGATGGCGTCGATCTCGTGCCGCTTCGCGAGCTCGACAATCTGATCCTCGGCGAGGTAGGCGGCGACGGGCTCGAGGCCCTTGCCCACGAGGTACGCCTCGTCCGCCTTGTAGCGGTGCAAATGAACGCGATCTTCTTCGGAGAAGATCGCGATCGTGCGGAAGCCGAGCTCGGTGCACGCGCGAAAGACGCGAACCGCGATCTCGCCGCGATTCGCGCACATCACGCGCTTGAACGGAAGAATCGCCATCGTGAGCCGTGCAGAAGTACCATCTTCCCGGCCGACGTGGGAAGAGCACAGAGTTTCGAAATCGACCCGCGCGCGGTCCGCGAAAAAACGCCCCCGAACGCCGACGGACCGAGCGCCCCCTGGGACGCGACGACGTGGGTCCTCGGGGTAACGCTCGTCTTGCTGGCGACGGGCCTCCGGCTCGCGTGGGTGCTGGCCGTGCCCACGGTGCCCGTGAGCGACTTCGCGATGTACCGCGAGTCGGCGAACTACCTGTCTGAATTCCGGAGGCTCGACCCGGGCTTCATCTATATGCCGGGGTTCGTCGCGCTGCTCGCGTGGATCAAGGATCAGGGCGGCGACCTGCTCGCGCAGAAGATGCTGGGCGTCGGCTTCGGCGGTTTGGGCGCCGCGGGCTTGTTCGCGCTCACGCTCGGCCTCTACGAACGGCGGCGCGTCGCCGTCGTCGCGACGCTCGCGTATGCGCTGTGGCCCGCGGGCGTCGCGATGAGCAGCGTCGTCGGCACCGACGTGCCCGCGGCGGCGCTCGTCGCGCTGGCGCTCGGGCTGCTGGCCGCCGTCGGACCTTCGCGGCCGTGGCGCGCGGCGCTGCTGTTCGGCGTCGTCATGGGGCTCGCCGCGTGGATGCGCGCCGTCGCGCTGCCGCTCACGGCGCTGTCGCTCGGGTACTGGCTCGCGCGGCGCACGCGCTGGCCCAAGGCGCTCGCGCGCACGGGCGCGACCGTCGCGGCGACGCTGCTCGTGCTGCTGCCGTGGGGCCTGCGCCACGTGCGCCAGTCGGGGCACCTTTACTTCACCGACGATCACGGCGGCATCACGGCGCTCATCGGCGCGAACCCGAACTCCGAGGGCACGTACACGCGCGCGCTCAACCAGATGTTCCACGACCTCACGGGACGCGGCGTGCTGGACCAGCCGCACCGCGAGGTCGACCACGACGCCTACGCCCTCGCGCGTGACTGGACGCGCTTCGAGCCCGCCTACGCGCTCGGCCTCGGCGCCAAGCGCGCGGAGCGCCTCTTCGACAGCGAGCGCTACCTCCTCTATTGGTCGATCTTCCGTCCGGGCGTGCTCGTCGGCCCGCGGGCGGCCTGGTTCGCGGCGCGGCGCGAGACGATCTGCGCGGCCGCCGACGCGTTCGGCGCCGCTGTCGGGCTGCTCGCGCTCGCGGGCCTCGCGCTCTCGGCGGCGCGGCGGCGCTGGCCCGCGCTCGCGCTCGTGCCGTTCCAGCTCGCGCTCGCGGCGACGTACATCATCTTCTTCGCCGAGCCGCGCTACCGGCTGCCCGTCGAGCTGCTCGCGTTCCCGTTCGTCGCGTTCGCGCTC
>DATAZS010000347.1:0-10748 GCA_036271915.1 Polyangia bacterium | reverse complement strand
CCGCGTCAGGCTGCAAGGCGGGCGGCTGCGTCGCCGGCGGCGGCGCTATCTGCGCTTGCCCCGGCGCGGGCGCGACGGGCGGCGGCAGCGGCTCGCCTTCGCCCGTCGTCCCAGGCGGCAGCTGCGCGACCGAGCTGGCCGCGCAGGCCGTGAACAGGACGATCGCGAAGAAGACAGCGCGCACCACGTCCCTTTTTACGATCGTGGGCGGCGTTTGTCGCGTTTTCGACCGGCCGCCGTCATCCGAGCGCCAGCGCGAGCGCCTTACGCGTGAAGGTCGAGATGCCGACAGTGTCGAGGGACTCGCGCGCGAGCCACCGGCGCGTGGCGTGGCCGTCGCGCACGCGGCGCGCGGCGGCGGCGACGCGGAAGACCTCGACGGTCGCGTCGCGGTGGGTGAAGACGTGGCGAAAGGTTCCGCGCGAAACGAGCCGACCCGCCGTGAGGCCCGCGGCGCGCAGCGCGGCGCGCGTCGTCGGCGCCGCGTCGTCACCAGGCTCGAGCTCGGCCGCCGGCAGCGTCCACGTGCCGCCGAGCAGGCCCGACGGCTGACGCACGAGCAGGACGCGGCCCGCGGCGTCGACGCAGGCGCAGCACGCGAAGCGCACGACCTTCTTCGCGCGCTTCGGCGTGCGCACGGGCAGCGTCGCGACGGCGCCCGTCGCGTACGCGCGACAATGCCGCGCGAGCGGACACACTTCGCACCGCGGTGAACGCGGCGTGCAGACGGTGGCGCCCAGCTCCATGACGGCCTGGTTGAAGTCGCCTGCGCGCGCGGCGGGCACCTCGGCGAGGCCGCGCGCGTGCAGCGAGACGCGCGTCGCGGGGCGATCGATCGAGTCGTGCACGCCGAACAGCCGCGCCGTGACGCGCGCGCCGTTGCCGTCGAGCGCGAACGCGCGCGCGTCGAAGCCGATCGCGGCGACGGCGGCCGCCGTATACGGCCCGATTCCCGGCAGCGCGCGCAGGTCGACCTCCGTCGCGGGCAGCGCGCCGCCGTGGCTTTCGACGACGGCGCGCGCGGCCCCGTGCAGGTTTCGAGCGCGCGCGTAGTAGCCGAGGCCCGACCACGCCGCCGTCACGTCGTCCTCGGTCGCGGCCGCGAGCGCGGCCAGCGTCGGGAAGCGCGCGAGGAAGCGATGGAAGTACGGCTCGACCGTCGCGACGACCGTCTGCTGGAGCATGAACTCCGAGACCAGCGTCTTGTACGGGCTCGGCGCGCGGCGCCACGGCAGGTCGCGGCGCGCGCGGTCGTACCACGCGAGCAGCGGACGCGCGATCGCGAGCCGCGGCTGCGTCACCGAAAGGCCACGACGACGGCCGCGATGATGAGCGCGAACGAGACGAGGTAGCGCGGCTGCACGCCCTCGCCCAGCCACAGCGCCGCGAAGACCATGAACACGACGAGCGTGATCGCCTCCTGCATCACCTTCAGCTGATACGCCGACAGCGCGCGGTAGCCGATGCGGTTGGCGGGCACCTGCAGCGTGTACTCGAAGAACGCGATGCCCCAGCTCGCGAGGATCGCGATGAAGATCGGCGCTTTCTTGAACTTGAGGTGGCCGTACCACGCGATCGTCATGAACGTGTTCGAGGCGAGCAGGAGCAGTGCGGCTTTCACGCGATCATCGAGCTGCATGGACGCGACGTGAGTGTAGTACAACGGATTCGTGGCATCGGACGACCGGGACGACGACATCGCGGGCGCGGTCGCCCGCGGCGAGATCGCGCCCGTCTATTGTCTGTCGGGTGAGCGCTACCTCGTCGACGCCTCGTACGCCGTGATCCGCGCCGCCGTGCTCGGTCAGGCGGGCGCGGCCGCCGGCTTCAACCACGACACGTTCGAGCTCAAGGAGTCCGGCCTCGACGCCTGCCTCGGCACGGCGCGCACGCTGCCCATGATGGCGAAGCGGCGGCTCGTCGTGGGCAAGGGCATCGACCAGGTGAAGGCCGATCTGCTCGAGCCGCTCGTCGAGTACGTCGCCGACCCGAACCCGTCGACGTGCCTCGTGCTCATCGCCGACAAGGTCGACGTGCGCTTCAAGGCGTTCGTGGCGCTGCGCAAGGCTGGCTTCCTGCACGTGTTCCAACCGCTGCGTGACAACGCGCTCGCGGGCTGGCTCCGCACGGAGGCGCGCGCGCGCAAGATCGAGATCTCGGGCGACGCCACCGGGTTGCTCGCCGAGCTCGCGGGGCCCGAGCTCGGCCGCCTGTCCCAGTCGCTCGACCAGCTCGCGCTCTACGCGGGCGCCGGTAAGCCCATCACCGCCGAGCACGTCGAGGAGCTCATCGCAGAGACACGCCAGCGCAACGTCTTCGAGCTGACGAAAGCCATCGGTGCGGGCGACGTGCCACGCGCGCTCGGCCTTCTCGCGAACATGCTGCGCAACCGCGAGCCCGCGCTGCGCATTCAGTTCATGCTCGCGCGGCAGATGCGCCAGATCTGGCGCGCGAAGGAGCTCGTGGCCGCGGGCGCCGCGCGCGGCGAGATCGCGGGCGCGATCGGTATGAGCCCCTACTTCCTCGACGACGTGCTCGTACCCGCGAAGCGCATGTCGCGCGCGACGCTCGCGCGCGCGTTCGAGCGCCTCTACCGCTCGGACGTCGCGCTCAAATCCTCGCGCGTCGACGAGGAGCTGCTCATCTCGCGCCTCGTGCAATCGCTCGCCGAGGACGCGGGCGCCCGACCCGCCGCCACGGCGCGCTGATCCCTCGGCGCCGTGCGGGCGTTGTCTCGCGCGGACGCCTCGGCGTCAGCCGAGCGCGAACGCTCGGCGTTAGCCGAGCGCGTTGACGGCGACCGTGAGGCGCGCCACCGAACGCGACGCCGTGCCGCGCTTGATGACGCCCTTCGACGCCGCCATGTCGATGGCGCGGATGGCGGCGGGCAGCGACGCCTTCGCGACCTTGGCGTTCTTGGTGTCGAGCGCGTTGCGAACCTTCTTCACGGCGGAGCGCATCGCGGTCTTGCGAGCGACGTTGCGGGCCGTGCGCGTGACGCGCTGACGATTGGCTTTCTCGGATGACTTGATGTTGGCCACGAAATCGATCTCCTAGAATCTACAGGGGCGGCATCATGATGACGCCAGGTCTTCATGTCAAGGCAGAGGCACTCTGCCCGGTCTTTGCTGAATCGCGCTAGCCCCGCGCTAGCCTAACCCCGCCCCTTCCAGCTCGTCCTCGTCGAGGCCGAAGAAGTGGCCCGTCTCGTGGAGCAGCGTGACGCGAATCTCCTCGAGCAGCTCGTCTTCGTCCTGGGCGACGCGCTCGAGGTTGCTCCGAAACAGCACGATCTGCGTGAGCCCCGGCTGGCCGCCGACGTTCGGCATGTCCGGGTAGGCCGTGCCCGTGAAGAGCCCGAGCGCGCGCGGGTCGAGCCCCGTGTCGACGTCCGCTTCGGCGGGCCGCTCGGCGATGATGATGGGCACGTCGCGAAGCAGCGCGCGCGCCCGCTCGGGCAGCTCGCCGAGCGCCTCCTCGGCGGTCTTCTCGATGGTGGCCTCGTCTAGCTTCTCCTCATCGTCTTCGCTGTCGTCTTCGTGCGGCGCGGCGTCCAGGGTCCAGGCGCGCTTCCAGGCCGCGCGCATCTGGTCATCGTCGTCGAGCTCGGCCGCCGCGCACCCGAGCGCGTACCACGCGTCGGCGACGTCCGGGTTCGCGGCCGTCAGCGTCCGCATCCGCTCGACGGCGACACTGGCCTGTCCCACGGCCTGGTGCAGCTCGGCGATCTCGATCGCGATCTCCAGATCGCCCAGCGCGACGTCGGGCGGCGGCAGGTCGGCCAACGTGCGTCGCGCCTCGTCGAGGTCGCCCGCCTCGATCTCGAGCCCCGCCTTGAGCGCGAGCGCCGACAGGTACTCCTCCTCTTCGTCGGCTAGGTCGAGCGCGCGCTCGGCGTGGCGCCGCGCCTCCTCCATCGTCTCTGGCTCCGTCGCGAGCAGCTCGGCGATCCAGAGCTCGGGCGTCGCCCAATCGGGATCGGCTTTGGCGGCGCGGCGAAGCGTCTCGAGGGCCCCGGGGCCGTCGTTCTCCTCGCGCGCGCACGCCGCGAGCAGGAGCAGAGTGTCGGGCGACTCGGCGTCGAGCCGGGCTGCCTGTCGCCGCGCGCTCGCGATGTCGCCCGACTCAAGCGCCTCCCATGCTGCATCGGTGGCGCCGTCCGAGTCCTGGGTCGTCGTCTCGCTGTCGTTCATGCGCGACCTATACCATGGCGCGAATGGTAGGCGACGCCCTCACCTGCGCCTTCATCTTTCGCGCCCGAGCTGTATTGGTTTCGTAACCACGCGACGCGCGCGCTCGGCTTCATTCGTCTTTGGGCCGAAAGTCGTCGGCGTTGAGGCGGAAGCGTTTGGCCCAGCGGTAGACGAGCGCGGGCTTTCGATCGAGCTCGCGCGCGACGCGGAGCATGTTGCCGTTGAAGCGCCGCATAAGCTCCTCGAGCTCGACGGCTTTGGGCGGCGGGCGCGACGCGCGCCGACCAGGCGATGACCGCACGCGCCCCGGCGCCGCGGCGATGGCCGCCGGCAGATGCTCACTCGTGACGCGATCGGCGCCGCGGGCGAGCGCCTCCGCCGACGTCACGACCTTGCCCAGCTCTCGAACGTTGCCGGGCCACGGATGCAGACACAGCGCCTGGAAGGCCGCGAGCTCGAAGGGTTTGCCGCGCTCCGCGAGGAGGTGAGAGACGAGGACACCGATGTCCTCGACGCGTTCACGCAGCGGCGGGATGCGGATGGGCTCGGCGCCGAGGCGCGCCGCGAGATCGACGCGCAGCCCGAGGTTGCCCGCCTTGCCGGGCGCCGTCGTGCGGCTCGTCGCGGCAATGATGCGCGTGTCGATGGCGCGCAGACGCACGCCGCCCACGGGCGCGAGCATGCGGTCCTGCGTGAATCGCAGCAGCTTGGTTTGCAGCTCAGGCGCCATCTCGCCGATCTCGTCGAGGAAAAGCGTGCCGCCCTCTGCTTCTTCGATGATGCCGGGCTTCGAAGCCGCCGCCTGCGAGTGTGCGCCGCGCACGTACCCGAACAGCTCGCTCTCGACGAGCTCGCGCGGGATCGCGGCGCAGTTGATGGCGACGAACTTCCCTTTGCGCGCGCTCGCGCGATGGATGGCATTGGCGTAGACCTCTTTGCCGACGCCGGTCTCACCCGTGAGCAAGATCTCCTCACCCGCCTCGGCGAGCTTGCGCAGTTTTCCACACAGCACGGCGAGCGCCGGACTGGCGGTGGCCACGGGCCCAAGCGGCCGCTCCAAATCGGCCATGATCGCGGCCAGTTCGTTGACAGAGACGACGCGAAACACCGCGGCATATCCGCCCACGAACACGAGCGAGCCTTCGTGCAACTTGACCGTGGAACGCGCGGCCACGCCGTCAACGATCGTTCCGTTGGTGCTCTCGAGGTCGGTGATCTCGTAGCCCTCTCCGACGCGCGTGATCGACGCGTGGCGGCCCGAGATCATGCGATCGCTCAGCACGAGCGATGACACGCCGGCCTCGGCGTTCGTCGTCGTCCTGCGACCGATGACGAGCGATTTGTCGAACGTCACGACGCGTCCGACGCCGGGCGGCCATTTGCCGTCCGCGTTACCGACGAGCAGCAGGATCGGGATTTGGCGCCGATCCTCTCGGTGCCGCTGTCGAGGCACCAGCGTGATGCTGTCGTTTGGAGTGATCACCCGTCATTACCTGCTATTTGAATTGTAATAAAGAATGCATATCGAGTTCTACAACTAAAACGGTCAAAGCACTCGTTAGGCCGCGAATTCGGGGTTTTCCGTTGGTTCGCTGTTTGCTGAACCTCTTGGGGTCCACGCCGCACGGTTCTTCGCGTTGAAGGCCGTGCGTCATTGGCAAAGCCACCAGACCACAGGAGAACCCCATGCTCAAGACCATCGCGCTCGCCGGCATCTTCATGTTCTCGTCTGCCGTCTCGACGACCGCTCTGACGTCGACGTCACAGAAAAAGGCGACGTCGACCGACTCCGCTCCGAAAGCGCCGCAGCCGAAGGGCTTTTGCTTCCCCGGCGGAATGCCTTGCTGATCAGTCGCCGAACGGAGTCGTCGTCGTTCTCACTTCCCAGCGATCGTGCGGGATCACGCGCGCATGCTGAAAGAACGGCGACGACTCGGACACCGTCTTCGGAGCGCATGAAACGGCATCGGGATCCGCCGGCGGAGCCGGGATTGAACGTCCGGTCTTTCCACTCGTGATGTCAATCTCGTCCCACCGGCGAGCATCCTCGGTGCCCGTGTAGTTCCAAACGGAATTTGAGCTCGTCCACACGGGTGAGCAGGCGTAAGCGGCGGGTCCGAGATCGCGCCTGTTCGAACCATCTCTGTCGACGACGCTCAGATGGTTCGTTCCACCCTGCTCAATGAAGGCGACGTGCCGGTGATCGGGCGAGATCACCGGCCAACCTGGAAGGTTGCCTCGCCTAACGTCGCGGCAACCCGCGTCGTTGCAAAGAACCACCATATGTCGGTCGTAGTCGACGTAGGTCCATTCGCTGCCATCGACGGAGAATGAAGGGAGCGTGTCGAGCGGGCCCTGCGTCACCTGGCGAGCGTGCCCAGCAACGTCGAATCGAAAAATTGCGAGACGGCTGTCGCTGATCTGCGATGAAACGAGGACGTCGCCCGTGGGCGACCAGGCCGCCGAGAAGCTTCGGCCGTCATGCGTGAGTTGCCGCGGCTTCTGCCCCGGATTGAAGATCCAAACGTCGCTCGTCTTGGCGCTCGAGAGCATGACGTTCATGCCGCCGGCAGAGAAGACGGACTCCAATTGTCCTTCGACGGTTGCCGCGCGAAGACCTTGTCCCGATCTCCAATCGAAGAAGTCGAGGGTTCCGCGCCCGGCCGTGTCGGTGAGCGTGAGCTTGTTGCCGGTGAAGCCGACACCTCGTATGGAGAGGGGCACACGCCAAGAGGCGGCGAGGTGCAGATCCGGAAGCGAATAGAGATCCAAGATGCGGTTGCCGGCATCGCCGTTGTAGGCGACGGCGATCAGGTCACCGCGTGGGCTCACGGCCTTTTTGTAGAGGTAGCGTGTCGCGGAGCCATGGTCGTCCGGGGCGATCGTCGACGACATCGTCGGCAGCGAGAAGATCGCGGCATGGGCGGTGTCGATGTCGTAGAGAAATTCTTCTCCGTTGGGCAACCAGCGCGGCTCGGCGCCGTTGATGAGGGGCTTTGCGTCCTGACCGTCGACCTTGGCTCGCATGATCAGCGGCGACGCACCCGGCGACAGGCGCGTGTAGAGCAATGAATCACCGCGCGGTGACAGCTGCGGGCAGTCGGTTTGATAGGTTTCGGCGGCAATGGGCGCCCCCGTCCTGCGTCCAGTCCCGACCTCGATGTCCTCGGCCATGCGGGGCTTGCCCCAAACGATGCGCGCCGTTTCTCCCCCGGGCAGCATCGTGAGGCAGTGAACGCGCTGGTCGAATGTTGCCAGGACCCGCGATCCAGCGATCAAATCGCGAGGCGTTCCCGCGAACGAGATGTCACCTCGGTATGAGGCGATCGGCGCGCTCGCTTCGGCTCTTTGCCACAGGCGTTTGCCCACGATCGCCGTCAACGCCACCGTCGCCGCGATCGTGGTCGCCCAAACCGCGCGTCGGCGCGCGCGCGACCTGCTCTGCAGCGAGGTGCGGCGCGAGGTCATAGCCGCGTCCACGTGCTCCCCGAGCGCCGCGCCGTCCGCGGGGCGATCGGTCGAGTCGTCGAGGAACGATTGCCGGCAGACGTCGAGCAGCGCCTTCGTCACGCGGGGCGCGTCGCCAGGTATTTTGACGAGCGGCGCTCTCGTCGCGGGGCTTCGCTCGGGGCGAGCGCCCAACAAGATCTCGTGAATGACGACGGCGGCCGCCCATACGTCCGAGCGAGGCGTCGCGACGTCGCCCATGACGACCTCGGGCGCCATGTAAAAGGGGGTGCCGACGAGGATGCTCACGGCTGGCGCCTCGCCTGGGTTGGTCGCGAGGCCGAAGTCAGACAGGACGAGGCGCCCGTCGTCCATGCGCAGGAAGTTGTCGGGTTTGACGTCTCTGTGAACGATGCCCGCGCCGTGGATCGCCGCCAGGCCGCTCACGACGGCGGTGACGTCACGAAGCTTCTCCTCGAGCGTGCGCGCGCTGGCCTTGTCCGCGAGCTGATCCCTCAGCGTCCCGGCCGTCGCGAGCTCCATCGTGATGAACCAGTGACCATCGGCCTGTCCGATGTCGAAGACGCGGCAAACGTTCGGGTGCTGGATTTGTCGCGCCAGACGCAGCTCTCTCGAGAAGCGTTCGACCCATCGTGGGTCGGCCGCCAGATCGGGCTTGAGGATCTTGACGGCGACGGCCACCTGAGCGACGCGGTCGAAGGCCCGCAGAACGATGCCGCTGCCACCCCTTCCAATGACGGCTTCGATCTGGTAGCGGCCTGCGAGAACCGAGCCGCGGATGATCTCGATCGACGAGGCGCGGACGAGCGCGGGCTCTCCGACGTCGGTCACGCTCGATTCACTCGAGGCGTCCGCCCGTGGGTCGTTCTTGATCACGCTCCACCCCGTCGCACTGGCACTGCTCGCATTTCCGAGCCCCGAGCGTACCCTTTTTGACCGATGGAACCAAGCGAGGTGCCGCATTTGCAGCGCGGCATTTCGCCGTGCGGATAGACAACCTCGCGACGACGCGCGTTGTCTCGAGGAGAACCGCTTGGAATATTTGCGTCGATCGACGTTGCGCTGTTTGTTTGGTTGCCTGCGGTGTGCGTCACTTGTTGCGGTAGCGCACCGGGTCGATCCGGTACTTCACGATCCACCGCCAGACGACCGCCCACTGGCGATCCAGCACGCGCGCGACCTGGGCCACGTTGCCGTCGTGCTTTTGCAACAGGTCCTCTAGCTCAGCGCGGGTTGGCGAGGCCCGCTTGCCGGCCCCCGCCGCGGCGCCGAGGATGGGCCGCGGTGACGGCTCCATGACGGCCGCGACGGCGTCCGGTAGGTGAGAGAGGCGCAAGCAGGGACCACCCTCGGAGACGGCCACCGCCTCGGAGACCACTTTCTGCAGCTCGCGCACGTTTCGCGGCCATCCATAATGACAAAGGGCATGGAACGCCGCGGCCTCGATCTCGGGCGCCGGACGCGTGCCGTTCGCCGTGAGGAAGTGGTGAACGAGCGCGCCGACGTCCTCGATGCGGTCGCGCAGCGACGGAATGCGGATCGCCTGCGCGCCGAGGCGCGCCGCGAGATCCGATCGCAGCTCGCTGTCGGCGCCCGCGTTGTTGGTGGCGGCGACGATCTGGACGTCGACCCGCTTCGGCGTCGTCGAGCCGAGCGGCGTCGCCTCGCGGTCCTGCAGGAAGCGCAGCAGCTTGGCCTGCAGGCGCGGGATCATGTCCCCAATCTCGTCGAGAAAGAGCGTGCCGCCGTCGGCGGCCTGGATGAGGCCGCTCTTGGCCTCGCTCGCCGTCGAGTGCGCGCCGCGCACGTAACCGAAGAGCTCGCTTTCAGCGAGTTCGGCGGGGATCGCGGCGCAGTTGATGGCGACGAAGCGGCCTTTGCGCTGCGAGACGCGGTGAACCGCGTGCGCGTAGACCTCCTTGCCCACGCCGGTCTCACCCGTGATGAGAACCTCGGCGCCCGAGCGGGCGAGTCGGCGCAACCGCCACAACGTCGTCGCCAGCGCGGGGGAGATCGTCGGCAAGGGGCCGAACGGCGACGCGAGATCTTCGTCGATCGCGAGCAGAGCCTCGGGCGTCGCGCGGCGGAACAGCGCTGCGTGCCCGCCGAAGAGCAGCAGGTTCCCCTCGGCGAGGCGTGCGCGTCCCTCGAGGCGTCGGCCATCGACGAACGTGCCGTTGAGGCTGCCGCTGTCTTCGACGTCGCAGCCGCCGGGGACGCGCTCGATGCGAACGTGGGCGCGCGAGAGAAGCTTGTCGGGTAGGCCGAGGTGTCCCTCCTGCTGTTCCTCCGAGTCGCCACGTGCGCGGCCGATCTCCAGGACGGGCGGAAGCCGAAGCATCCGCGGCGGGTCGACGGCGCCCCCGCGCTGGGCGCTACCGATCATGAGGAGGACCGGGACTGTCTCCTTCGACGCGCCCTGCGCGTCGCCCTGCCGCATCGTCACCGAAGTGTCGCCGGACCCATCCACCCGTGATCCCATACACCACGGCAACCGGACTTCGCCAGCGTCCGATCTATGACAGTCAGATCTGACATCTGATGTGGCTAACACGCAAGACGAGGGACGGGCCTTGCCGCACGCGGACTAGGCCGAGGCCGCACTGTGGCACATCGATTGCCTTGTCAACGCGCCGATGACTTCACTCGGACAGGTGGGTTCCCGGAGCATCCTCATCGTCGACGACGATCCGTGCGTGCGCGAAACGTTGGCTCTTTGGTTTCGCGACGCGAAGTGGTCCGTTCGCACCGCGGAACGATGTGTTCAGGCGGTCGCGCTCGCGGGCATGGTCATTCCCGAATATTTGATCGTCGAACAAAAGCTCTGCGACGGTTCCGGCTTCGATCTCTTGCTGCGTTTACGCGCCCTCAATCCCGCGCTCAAGGCCATCGTTCTCACGCGGTATCCGTCGGTCGCCGCGGCCGTTCACGCCATTCGAATGGGGTTTCAGGACTATCTGGCCAAGCCGATCGAGCGGAGCCGCGTGGCGGCGCTCATCAGCGCGGGCACGCCCCCGTCCGTCGGAAAGGCCGACGGCGCCGCCAACGATGTGTTCGAGGCCGACGAAGAGCCGGCCTCGCTGGCGC
>DATAZS010000346.1:0-3118 GCA_036271915.1 Polyangia bacterium | reverse complement strand
CGCCGGCGCCGTCGACGCGCCACAACTCGACGCCGCCCGCGACGGCGGCGCGAAGACCGACGGCGCGCCGTCCGCCGCCGCGTCGATCACCGTGACGTTGTCCGAAACGCCCGAGGCCTTTCGCAATCCGATGAAAGGCTTCCGCCCGTCGCGCTACATCGAAGACGCCACCTTCGGCGACTACGAGTACACGTCGACGTACAAGCACTATGTCCCCTACTCCGCGCTCGAGAGCAGCGCCGCCGACACCGCGCAGAAGATCGAGGACTGGAGCGACGCCAACTGGACGGGCCTGCGCGCGCGCAACCTGAAGGTGATCCCACGCGTCGTCGTCGTGTACCCCGGCACGGGCGAGTACTGGGGCGACATCGCGCACGACGGCACGCCGAACGAGTGGACGACGGCGGCGTTCAAGGCGCGCCTCACGGCGTTCGTCGCCAAGCTGGGACAGGCGTGGGACGACGATCCGCGCGTCGCCGCCGTCGAGATGGGGCTGTGGGGGCGCTGGGGCGAGCACAACATCTCGCCCGACGAGGTCGAGGGCAGCGACCGCATCCCCGCCGACTTCCAACAGGCGCTGGCCGCCGCGTTCGACGCCGCGTTCAAGAACAAGAAGGTGATGGTTCGTTACCCCAATACGTTCGCCGACGACACCAACGTCGGTTTTTATTGGGACTCGTTCGCGCTGCCCGACGACGACAACGTGGGCGGCGGCGCCGGCATGGTCGCGCGCGACGTCTGGCGCGCGCAGATGGTGAGCGGCGAGGTGGCGTACGACTGGGGCGATCAATCGAAGCTGGGCGGCAGCCCCAACGGCACGCTCTCGAGCGCCGCCGACACCGACAACGTCATCGGGTACATCGGGCGGTTGCACGCCTCGAGCCTCGGCTGGATCGCCGAGTACACGCCCGACGGCGGCGCCGTCTCGGCGAACGCCGCGCGCGTGCAGAAGGCGCTCGGCTACCGCTTCGTCGTCGAGACGGCGACGTTCACCGCCGCCTTCGGCTTCGGCGGTCACCTGGACGTCGCGCTCATGGTCGCGAACGTCGGCAGCGCGCCGTTTTATTATCGGTGGCCCGTCGAGGCGAGCCTCCTCGACGCCGCCCGCAAGGTCGTCTGGCGCGCGACGCTCGCCGCAGACATCACGCAGTGGCTCCCGGGCGGCGCGACCAATGACCTCGAGGCGTCGTTCACGCCCGACGTTCCTGTCGGAACTTACACGCTCGCCGTCGCAGTCCTCGATCCCGCGAGCAACGCGCCGAGCCTCCGCTTCGCCAACACGAACTACTACGGCGGCGGCCGAACGCCCCTCGGTCGGGTCGCCGTGGGCGCCACGCGCGCGCCCGCGCAAGATCTCGGCGCCTTCGATCTGCTGAAGCCCGACGCGACGCTGTCGTACTAAAGGCGCGCGCGAGCACGACGACGGGCGCGAGCGACGATCGTGTTACGATCGAGGGCCCATGCGTCGCACGATTCGACTGCATCGCGTCGCCCTCTTGATTTGTGTGGTGGGCGGTTGTGGAGGTGGAGGCGCGAAGCCGCGTTCGGGCGCGGGTGGCGCTGACGGAGCCGCGGGCACGATTGCGAGCGGCAGCGCGGGCGCCTCGATGGACGCGGGAGGTGCGGCGGGCGGCGCCGCCGGCTCAGCGGTCGGTGGCAACGACGGAGGCGCTGGTCGTCCTGGCAACGCAGGCAACGACGGGAGCCTCGGTGGCGGTGGTGGCGGTGGTGGCGGTGGTGGATCGACCGGCACCGACGCCGGATCCGCCGATCCGTGCGGCGACGCGCTCTTCTGCGAGACCTTCGACAAATATCCAGCCGTCACGACGATCGCCGACCAACAGAAGTTCGGCCCGTGGCACGCCGCCCTCGCGACGGGCGCCATGATGGGGCTCGACGGGATGCACACGACGTCGGGCGCGAGCGCGCTCCACGTGCACATCGACGACGCCGTGACCGCGGGCGGTCGCCTGTTCGCGGACGGCGCGCAGCCGATCTTCGCGGGCAAGCCGACGCACGTGTACGGACGTTTGAGGATGTACATCGATCCGAACGGCACCAGCGTTCATTGGACGTTCTTCGGCGTGAACGGCGCCGAATATCCGACGTCGCCGACGTCGCCCGCGACCGGCCGCAGCGCCTCGTACATCTTGAGCTCGCTGCCGAAGAGCGGCGTCAACACCTACAGCTTCGTCTACGGTCTGTCGGCGACGGCGACCGAGGCCTACCACGACTGCTCTTCGCAGAGCAGCACGTCGATGCCCACGGGCTGGGCGTGCGTCTCCTTCGAGATGGACTCCGTGGCGCGCACGCTGCACATGTACAAAGACGGCGCCGCGGCGCCCATCCTGTCCGTCGACGACCACGGCAAGAACTGCGTCGCGCCCACGGCCGTGACGTCGCCCTGGTATGGGCCCACGATCACGCAGCTCTTCGCGGGCGCGTGGAGCTTCCACGCCATGAACGCGCCGCTCGACGTGTGGATCGACGATCTCGTCGTCGACACGAAACCGGTCACCTGCCCGTCGCCCTAGCGAAGGGGTATATACGTCGAGCGATGAAGACAGCGCTCGTGATCGGGGCAACCGGGCTCGTCGGCTCTCAGTTGCTGAGTCAACTGCTCGACGACGCGCGGTTCGACAAGGTGCGCGCGTTCGCGCGCCGCGATCTCGGACGCTCGCACGCCAAGCTCGAAGCGCACGTCGTCGACTTCGACGCGCCCGACGGATGGGCGGCGCTCGTCTCGGGAGACGCGGCGTTCTCGTCGCTCGGCACGACGCTCGAGCAGGCGGGCGGCCAGGCGGCGCAGAAGAAGGTCGACTACGACTACCAGCTCGCGTTCGCGAAGGCGGCCGCGAAGAACGGCGTCCCGACCTACGTGCTGGTCTCGTCGGCGTCGGCGGACCCGGGATCGCGCGTGTTCTACTCGCGCATCAAGGGCGAGCTCGATCGCGACGTCCAGGCGCTCGGCTTCGCGCGCGTGCGCATCATGCGGCCCAGCCTGCTCGGCGGAGAGCGTGCGCACACGCGCGCCGGCGAGCGGATCGGCAGCGCCGTGCTGGGCGTCGCGAACGCGCTCGGCCTCGCGCGCAAGTACCGCGAGATCCCCGGCGCCGTC
>DATAZS010000345.1:0-6934 GCA_036271915.1 Polyangia bacterium | reverse complement strand
ATCCGAATGGTGACCTCGTAGCCCGCGCAAAAGCGGGAGCCACAGCGCTCGAGCACGGGGCGCTTTTGCGTCGCCACCGTCGTCGTTCGAGTCGTCTTCGCGCTGGGTCTGGCCATCCCGTTTTTTTCTATGTCGTTCAGTTGCGGGCTCTCAGCGAAACGTCGGCAGCTCGGCTTCCGGCGCTTCGCCGAGAGCCCGAAGGCTCTCGGCAAGGCTTAAGTGACTGACTGATTCGTGCTGACTAGTAGGCCTTGGCAGGCACGTGCGCGCCGGCCGGCTCGACCGACGAGTGCGCCGAGTGCGCCGCGACGATGCCGCCCAGCTGCTCCGGGTAGGCGCCGCCGCCATGCTCGTGAAGGTCGATGCCCTCGAGCTCGCCCTCTTTCGAGACGCGGAGGCCGATGGTGAACTTCGTGAGGTACATGAGCCCCATCGCGATGACGAACGTCGCGACCGTGATGACGGCGCTGCCGATGGCCTGCGCGATGAGCTGGTTCGCGCCGCCGCCGTAGAAGAGGCCGGTGACGACCGCGCCGGCCGAGTTGTCCGCGCCCGTGGGCGTCGCGGCGCCGTACTGGCCGGTCGCGAAGAGCCCGAGCGAGAGCGTGCCCCAGATGCCGTTGGCGCCGTGGACGGCGACCGCGCCGACCGGGTCGTCGATGCGGAGGTACTCGAGCAGGTCGACCGTGAGCGCGCAGACCGGACCCGAGATGGCGCCGATCATGATGGCGCCGAACGGCGAGACCCAGTAGCAGGGGCAGGTGATGGCGACGAGGCCGGCGAGGAACCCGTTGATCGTCATGCCGCAGTCCCAAACCTTGTTCTTCGGGTACATCCAGAACATGGCCGACAGGCCGCCCGCGCAGGCCGCGAGCGTCGTGTTGGCGGCCACGCGGCCGATGCCCTGCATGTCCATCGCCGACAGGGTCGAGCCCGGGTTGAAGCCGTACCACCCGAACCAGAGGATGACGCCGCCGACCGCGGCGATCGTCATGTCGTGGCCCGGCATGGGACCGCCGCCGTCACGCTTGAACTTGCGGCCGAGACGCGGCCCGAGGACGATGGCGCCCGCGAGCGAGATGAAGCCGCCGATCGTGTGGACGACCGTCGAGCCCGCGAAGTCGTGGAACGCGGCCGGGTGGATCGTGTTGAGCCAGCCGTCCGGACCCCACGCCCAGTGGCCGAGGATCGGGTAGATGAAGCCCGAGACGCCCACCGAGTACATGAGGTCGCCCCAGAAGCCGCAGCGGCCGATCATGGCGCCCGACGTGATCGTCGAGCAGGTGTCGGCGAAGGCGTACTGGAACAGGAAGAAGGCCAGGATGGCGATGCCCGTCGAGCCGTAGGTGTCGGGCGCGCCGTGCAAGAAGAAGTACTGGTGGCCGATGAAGCCGTTGCCCGCGCCGAACATGAACGCGAAGCCGAAGGCCCAGAACAGCAAGCCACAGAGGCAGGTGTCGACGATGCCCTCGAGGAGCACGTTGACCGTCTCTCGCGTCCGGGCGAACCCGGCTTCGAGGAACATGAAGCCCGCCTGCATGAAGAACACGAGGAATGCGGTGACGCAGACCCACATCGTGTTGATCGGGTTCACGTACGCCGGCGGCGGCGCATCGTCCGCGAATGCCTTGTGGCCGAAGTACGCCGGGATGCCGGCGATGATGAGGAAGAGGAGCGCGAGCCCCAGTGCCTTACCACCGAGGAGGGCGTAGAACACGCGCCTGCGCTCGGGGGCCTTCATTCCGTCAATGAACCTTCTGATCACGGATATCCCTCCTGGTGTGGCTGGTGCCGTCCTCGTGTGTCCGGCGTTCGTGGTTCGTTCCCAAAAACTCATCAGTGCTTCCCTCCGTCAGTCGTTGCGCTCGTCATTGCATCCTGCAGGAGCCCTGTTGCGCCGGTGTTTCGTGATCGTCTGTTCACCGTTAAATCGCACCTAGGCGCACACGCTGATGGTCTTGACGAAGGGCCCGAAAAGTTGACTTAACATCGCAATGATTTCAGCAACATGAGCACCAGTTCGCGCACCGATCCCGTACGAAGCCCGCCCACGTAACGTGGTTTTTCAAGCAATGTAACGAGCTCATCGTGGAGATTTTTCGCGCGCGAGATCGGTCGTCTCGCGGCGCGATCTCGCACAATGCGAGGCGCGAACGGCGCGCGGGCGCGGACGCCCATTTCCGGAGCGTCGGGCTCAGATTTCGCGCTGCGGCACAGGCTGCCGACCGTGACGACGGCGGCGCCACGCTCCGTCGGTGCGACGGCGGATTTCTAGCTCACGGGGCGGCTATGCCGGACGCGGCGGCGCCTGGTTCAGCACGAGCCAGTAGAGGCCGAGCTGCCGCGCCGCCTCGAGGAAGCCTCCGAAGTCGACGGGCTTGCGCACGTAGCTGTTGGCGCCGAGGTTGTAGCTCTCGATGAGATCGCGCTGCTCGTCGGACGACGTCAGCACGACGACGGGCAGCGTGCGCGTGCGTTCGTCCGCGCGGATCTTGCGCAGCACTTCGAGCCCGTCGATGCGCGGCAGCTTCAGATCGAGCAGCACGACGACGGGCCACGGCGCGTCGGCGGCGCTCGCGCTGAACAGCAGGTCGAGGGCCTCGACACCGTCACGCGCGATGACGACCTTGTTGCCGATGTTGTTCTTCTTGAACGCGCGCAGCGTGAGATCGACGTCGTCCTGATTGTCCTCTACCAACAAGATCGTTCCGTCCTGCATCGTGTCTCCTTACAACATCGGCCTTCGTTACTCTAGGTCCTGCCGCCCGGTTCGAGCGTGAAAAAGATCTCGGCGCCGCGGCTAGGCGCGGCCTTCGCCCACACGGCGCCGCCGTGCCGCTCGATCACACGCTGGACCGTCGCGAGGCCGATGCCCGTGCCCTCGAACTCGGCCTCGGTGTGCAGGCGCTGGAAGGGCTGGAACAGCTTGCCCGCGAAGGCCATGTCGAAGCCGGCTCCGTTGTCGCGCACGTGATAGACGGCGGGCGTGGCCGCGGCGTCGACGCCGATCTCGATGCGCGCCGACGGCGTGAGGCGCGTGTACTTCCACGCGTTGTCGACCAGGTTCTCGAGCGCGACCTCGAGCAGCCGCGCGTCGCCCGACGCCAACATGGGACGCGCCACGACGACGTCCACCGATCGGCTCTCGTCGGCGGCGCGCAGGCGCTCGATGATCGCGGCCGCGAGCGCGCCCAGATCGACGGGTTGCTTCGCGAGCGGCGAGCGCGTCACGCGCGACAGCTCGAGCAGATCGTCGATGAGCTGGCTCATGCGCAGGGCGCCCGTGCGCACGCGATCGAGGTGACGCCGCCCCTCGTCGTCGAGAGTGGGCCCGTAGTCCTCGGCGAGCACCTGCGCGAAGCCCGCGATCCCGCGCAGCGGCGAGCGCAGATCGTGAGAGACGGCGTAGCAGAACGACTCGAGCTCGCGGTTGGAGGCCGTGAGATCCGCCGTGCGCCGGCTCACCTGGCCCTCGAGTCGGGCGTTGAGATCTCGAAGCGCCGCCTCGGCAGCGGCGAGCGCGCGCGACCTCTCGCGCTCGGCGCCGAGCAGCGTGCCGTATTGCTTCACGACGACGCCGAGCTGCCGCGCGCCCGCGAGCGCGAGCGCGAGCCCCAGCAACAGCGCCGCGCCGATCGTGACGCGCGTCGTTCGTCGCGCCGCCGCGCGCGCCGTCGCCGTGCGCGAGTCGCGCAGGAGCACCTCGCCCGCGCGGAACGCGTCGAACTGCCGCCGCAGATCGTTGAAGCGCGCGCGCGCCGCGTGCTGATCGGGGACGCTGACCTGCCAGTTGGGCTGCTCGCGGCGCGCGAGCGCGGACTCGGCGAGCGGCATCCAGCGGCCGATCGCCGCACGTAGGTCGGCGACGCGCAGGACCTGCGTCGCATTGTCGGCGACGAGCGCGGCAAGCGTCGCGAGCACGGGCTCGAGCTCGCGGCGGCTGTCGTCGTAAGGCGCGCGAAACACGGGATCGTGCATGAGCAGGTAGCCGCGTACGCCCGTCTCCATGTCGACACAGAGGCGCTCGAGGCGGCTCGCCGTCGCCGTGACCTCGTCGGTGTGATCGACCCACTCGGTCGCGTCCACGAGCGCGCGCACCTGCACGATGAGCGCTGCGGCGAGCGCGACCATGAGCAGGAGCGGGACGACGAGCACCCCGACGAGGCGGCGCCGAACGACCGCGCTGTCTTGGAACCTCGGGGCGTTTGGGAGTTGGGGCTGCAATCGCACACGAATCCGTAGCGCGACGCGCCCCCCGACGCGTGCGACGCATCATAGGCGGGACCGCGTCGTGGCTCAAGCAACCTGGCTTGACGCTGGCGGCCCGATCGGCGAAATACGGAATTCGTGCGCGCGCGTCCCCACCGGTCGTGGTCGTTGTCTTGGTCTTGGTCGTGGATTGGCGCGCTGTGCGGCCTCCTCGCGCCGGTCGCGTGCGCGACGACGTCGAGCTGGACGCCGCCCACGTCGCGCGACACGCACGACGATCCCGCGTCGCTGCGGCCCGGCTTCGGCAACGAACAGCTGCACACTTGGTGGCCGCTCACGCCGCCCGAGGCCGCGGCGCTCGAGGGCGTGGCCCAGGCCAAGGCCGGCGACGCCCACGCGCTGCTGGCCCTCGCGATCGCGGCGTCCGGCGATCGGCGCGACGCCGCCACCTACGCCGACGTCACGTCGCGCATCGATGAGTTTCTCGCCGCCGAAAAGCCGGCCATCGACGCCGCGACCGACGATTGGCACAAGGGCTACGAGCTCAACCGCGCCATGCATCGACAGTTCTTCGGCGGCGAGCGCACGGAGCTCGGCAGCTACGACCTCAACCAGGCGCGGCTCACGGGCATCTTCACGACGGGTCACTACAACTGCCTCAGCTCGGCCGTGCTCTACACGGTGCTCGCGCGCGGCTTCGGGCTCACGGTGCGCGCCGTCGCCGTGCCGACGCACGTGTTCGTCGAGATGGGGCCGCCCGGCGGCGGTGGCCGGCCGCCCATCGAGATCGAGACGACGTCGGACACGGGCTTTGACTGGGTGCACGACGCGCGGTTCTACAACGAGGGCGCGGCGCGCTGGTCTGCCAACCGCGGGCTGCGCCCCGTGACGTTCGACGAGTACCAGCACCGGAAGATCATCGAGCCCTATCAGTTGATGGCGCTCGCGATGCGCGACGGGCGCGCCGGCAATGACGACAACGATCGCCGCCGGCTCAGCGAGCTCGCGGCGCTCGTCGATCCCGACGACGGCGAGGCGCAGCGGGCGCGCGTGCAGACGATCGTCAACGAAGCGATCACGCTGTACGACGCCAAGGCGTCGCGAACGATCGTGCGGATGTTCGACGTCGTCGAGCCGGCCATGGACGCGATCGGTGCGGTGACGCACGACGGACAGACGGGCCAGCTCGTCGCGTGGGCGAGCTGGTACTACGCCAACGCGCTCATGATCGTGGGGCGCACCGACGAGGCGATGGCGCGCGCGAAGGACGCCTTCGCGCGCCTCGATCCGTCATGGCCCGACGTCGAGAAGCTGCGCAACAATTACGCAGCCATCCTCAACGATCGTCTGTGCGGCCTCATCAACACGAAGGACTACGCGCAGGCGCTGCAGGTCTACGCCGCGTACCGCGACCCGTGCCGCGCCAATCAGGTGTGCGCGAACAACATCGCCGTCGTCTACGGCAACCAATCGATCGACGCGCAGAACGCGGGCGACTGGCAGTCGGCGCGCGCGTCGCTGCAGCAGTGCACGGCGGAGTTCCCCGACGCCGCCGCCTGCCGCGACGCCCTCGCCGATCTCGAGAGCCGGCATAGGTTTTAAGAGGCGGGCGGAGCGGACGGCGGCGCGTCGGCCGATGGCGGCGGCGAGACGGGCGGCGGACCGGCGGGCGGCTCGGCCGCGGCGGGATCTCGTCGGGCTTGAGGTCGGCGGCGTCGTCGTCTCAAAGTAGCCCATGCCTTCGGGCAAATCGAGGACGAGCTCGTCCCCGAGATCGATCTTTTGCGGACCGAGCACGGGCCGCGGCTGATCGGCCGGCGGCGCCTCGGGCGCGGCCCACGCGTCGCGACGGCAGAGGAGCAGCACGACGAACAACCCGCGAACCGAGCGCGCGACATGCGCGACACTGTAAGAGGACGCCGCGGGGCCGCACCACCGCGAACCGCATCAGCGCGTGCGCGATTTGTCGCGAATGAACCGATGAACAAAGGTGCGGGAGACGCGCAACGTCAGTCGCGCGAGAGCGCGAGCAGCAGGCGGCCGCGCAGCGTGAGCGGCACGAGCGGGCCCTCGTTGACGACGAGCGCGACGCAGAGCTCGCCCGCGGCGATGCGCTGCTCGTGCTGCTCGCCCCGTTCGCGCGTCGCGAGATCGCCGCGCGCGAAGCGGCGGCCCGTCTCCTCGATCGCGCCCGTGAAGACGAGCACGTGCTCGGTACCGCCGTGATCGTGCGGCGGAATCGTGATGCCCGGCTTGAACGCGATGAGGCGCACGCGGGTCTCGCGGTCGGACGGTGCTAGATCGATCGTGCGCACGCCGGGCAGCGCGAGGTGCCACTTCGGCGCGCGCGGCAGCCCCGCGAGGGCGCGCGCGAGCGGACGCGGCAAGCGATACGACGCCAGGAACTCGGGCGCCGCCGGCGGCGCGTCGTCAGCAATCCCGTTGGCCGCAGGCGCGTCGAGGCTGGCCAGCGCGCGCGCGAGCGCGTCGGCGGCGAGATCCTGCTCGGCGCCGCCGTCGAGCAACGCGCCCCCCACGGCCTCGAGCTCGGCGAGCCGTCGCGCGCAGGGCGCGCACAACGACGCGTGACACGCGTAGACGAGCGCGGCCGACTCCGCGGACGCGCCACCGGCGTACTCGAGCAACGCCTCTTCAGTCGGATGGTGCTTCGGCGTCATCGGAATTCCCCCCCCCGAGGATCGTTCGCAAATGCGCGAGCGCGAGG